>NZ_JBDIVO010000058.1:0-19447 GCF_039794385.1 Methylocaldum sp.
AGGCCGGGTTAATCCGGGGCAGGGATGCCCCGGCGCGGCGACAAGCCGCGTGAGCCCAGGCCGGGCGTGTACCGGCCTGGGCGGCGGCCCGAAATACCAGGAGGGTATTTACGGGCCTGATTAATAGATAAGCCAGTCGCGGTACCCGGCCTGGACAGGATGGATTCGGACCGAACGGAACCAAAGGAAGGATGACCATGGCGACTCAACGGCAACCACTAGGCACCCACGGCTCGAGCCGCCGGGGCAGCGGCCAACCCCAGCAGGTAGCGTAACGGATGGATGGACGACAAGTACTGATCAACCGGCAGACTTGGGATCAATTTATCCGCTCGGTCAAGAGTTTCGCCGGTTCCGAGGTCGGCGGGCGGGCCAAGCGGCTGTTCGCGGGGCTCATTCTCCTGCTGTTCGCGGTCAATGGCCTGAATGTGGTCAGCAGCTACGTCGGCCGGGATTTCATGACGGCGATCGAACACCGTAACGTGTCCGCGTTCACTGGCCAGGCCCTTCTCTGGATCGGCGTGTTTGTCGCGGCCTCGGCGGTGGCGGCGATTTTCCGGTTTACCGAAGAAAGGCTCGGTTTGCTGTGGCGAGAGTGGCTGACGCGATTGGCGGTCGTCCACTACCTCGAGCGCAGGGCCTATTTCCGTCTGGATGAAACCGGGAAGATTACCAATCCGGACCAGCGTATCGCCGAGGATATAAGGGTATTTACCGCAACCACGCTGTCCTTCGTACTCATGCTCCTCAATGCCACGTTCACCGTATTGGCATTTTCAGGGGTCATGTGGTCGATCAGTCCGATCCTGTTCGCCGTTACCATCGCGTATGCCGCCGGCGGTTCATACCTGACCATTGTGTTGGGCCGAACGCTGGTCGAATTGAACTATGCCCAGCTCGATAAGGAAGCCAATTTCCGGGCCGATCTCATCCATGTCCGGGAGAATGCCGCGTCGGTGGCGCTGCTGCACCGCGAACGGCGGCTTGGCGCCCGGCTCTTGCGTCATCTTGACGATTTGACGGGAAATTTTCGGCGGATCATCACGGTGAACCGGAACCTTAATTTCTTTACCACGGGCTATAACTACCTGATCCAAATCATCCCCGCCCTCGTCGTGGCGCCTTTTTTCATTCAAGGGCGCGTCGAGTTCGGCGTGATCACTCAGTCGGCGATAGCCTTCGCCCATTTGGTGGGCGCCTTCTCGCTGATCGTCACGCAGTTCCAATCGATTTCTTCGTTCGCTGCGGTGATCGCGCGGCTCGGTTCGTTGGCCGAGGCTATCAGCGGGGCTCGAGCGCCCGAAAGATCGGCCATCGAGACTAGCGAAGGCGAGCACGTGGCTTATGTGGGGCTGAACGTGCTGTCGCCGAGCGATGGCCGTCCCTTGATCAAGGATTTGACCGTCTCGATTTCGCCCGGAATCAGGGTTTTGGTCATCGGGCCGAGCGAGGAGGCCAAAGTGGCATTGTTCCGAGCCACTGCCGGTATCTGGGATAGCGGAACGGGGCGTATCGTTCGACCCGAGTCCAATCAGATTTACTTTCTTCCCGAACGGCCCTACCTTCCACCGGGCACGCTGCGGGAATTGCTCGTTCGCAGCGGGACAGAGGAATCGATCGCGGAAAACCGAATACTGGGCGTGCTGCGCGCTTTGGATCTCGAGCCTATATTGGCGCGTATCGGCGGGCTCGATGTCGAGCGGGATTGGGACCACATGCTTTCGCTCCGGGAACAGCAGCGATTGGCTTTTGCCCGTCTCATGCTGGCCGCCCCGCGTTTCGCCTTTCTGGATCGCATCAGTACTTCCATGCGGGCCGACGAGGCCGGCCAGCTGTTGAGGATGCTCTCGAAAAGCGAAATCACTTATGTCACGTTCAGTCGATGGACGACTGGACGAAGGGGCACCGATGAGAAGCTGGAGAACTACGATGCCGTCCTCGAACTCGCCGGAGACGGTGGATGGAAATGGCGGTTGATTCAGGATGAAGAATAATATGGAAGCGATTTGTCCTCGGCGGCTATGTTCCGACTCGGATTGGCACTCATTGCATTTCTGATGCTTGTCGCGGCAGCCGGAACCGCGCCGGCCGATTCCGCACAGGTGTTGGACAGGTTCGGACGGGTGGAGGGCTGGAGCACCGTCGCGGGGCAGGGAGCCCGAGTATCATTGGCGCCGGACCGGGGCCGGGAGGGATCGGCCTTGCGCATCGACTTCGATTTCCGGAAGGGCGGCGGCGAAGTCATCGTCCACAAGCCGTTTCCGATTGCGCTGCCCGATAATTACGCCGTTACTTTAGCCCTACGCGGCACCGCGCCGCCCAACGTTCTCGAGATCCGATTGGTCGGCCGGTCGGGCAAAAATGTCTGGCGCTTCCGAGATCCCGAATTTCGTTTCCCCAAAACCTGGCAGACGCTGCGCGTCAAGCGTCGCCGGTTCGAGTTTGCCTGGGGGCCGGCGGGCGAAAAAGAATTGGCGGAACTAGGGCTTATCGAGTTCGTGATCGCGCGCGGAACCGGAGGCCGCGGCACGCTCTGGATCGACGATCTGCGACTCGAACCGCTTCCGCCGCAGCGCGCTTATTCCGGATCGCCGTTCTTGACGGCGTCGAGTTCGCTTCCGGGGCTGGAACCGGCGCGGTTGCTGGATCAGCACCCCGAAGCGGCATGGCATAGCGCGAGCAACCGCGAACCTCAGTGGCTGCTTCTGGACTTCCGCGAGCGCCGGGAGTACGGCGGATTGATCATCGATTGGCACCCAGAGGACTATGCCACGGCGTATTCGGTCGAACGTTCCGACGACGGCCGAAATTGGCACAGGGCTTATGCGGTAACCCAAGGCAACGGCCGGCGCGACTACATTCCTATGCCTGAGTCGGAGTCCCGTTTCGTGCGGCTTTCCCTGGCGCAAAGCCGGCGCGGGAAGGGTTTCGGAATTCGCCGCGTCGAGGTCGCGCCGATCGACTTCAGTTCTTCGTCCAACCGAATGTTCGAACGCATCGCCCGCGATTCCGAAAGGGGGGCTTACCCCCGTTATTTTTTGGGCGAGCAAACCTACTGGACGGTGATAGGCAGTTCCGGAACCGAACGCCGAGGTGCGGAACGCGAAGCCCTTCTGAACGAAGACGGCATGCTCGAGGTCGACGAGGGTGCGTTTTCCGTGGAGCCTTTTCTTTATGTCGATGGACGGCTCCATGGCTGGGCCGACGGAACCGCTAAGCCCTCTCTCGAACGCGGCTATCTGCCGATTCCTTCGGTGCGCTTGGAACGAGGGCCGCTCTATCTCACGGTCACCGCGCTGGCGAGCGATGATCCGAAAGGTTCGATCCTTGCCCGTTATCGAGTCGAGAACCACACTGGAGCGGCCGTGAAAGCAAGTCTTTTTCTCGCCGTGCGCCCGTTCCTGGCGAATCCGCCGTGGCAATCCCTGCATACCATGGGCGGCGTTTCGCGTATCTACAGGCTTGGATGCGAAAATGCCGTTCTCCGGGGCGACGACCGTCTCGTCGTGCCGCTGACGCCGGCCGCCCAAGCCGGCGTCACGAGCTTAGATGGTTATCCGATCACTCTGGATCTGGCTCGAGACGCCGTTCCGCCCGCGAAAGCCGTAACCGATGCGAACGGATTGGCCAGCGGCGTGCTTCGTTATCCGCTCGTTCTCGCGCCTGACGAAACGCGGGATGTTTATCTTGCGCTTCCCGCAAAAGGCGATCCGGGTAGCCCGAAAAGACTTCTACATGGCGCGGATGCCGGCCAATTCTGGGAAAGGCAATACGCCGAGATCGTTCGAAAGTGGGAGAGGGAACTGGGGCAGGTCGCGTTTCGGGTGCCGCCGGCCGAGGAGGATTTCGTCCGCACCGTGAAGAGCAATCTCGCCTACATCCTGATTCATCGCGACGGACAGGCCTTGCGGCCCGGTTCGCGACGCTACGGCCGCACCTGGATTCGGGATGGGGCGATTACCTCCGCTACGCTTCTGGCCTTCGGCCATGCGGCGGAGGTGCGCGAGTTTATCCGCTGGTACGCTGGCTATCAGACGGCGGACGGAGCGATTCCCTGCTGCCTGGACCCGTGGGGTCCGGACGCCATGATCGAGCATGACAGTGCCGGTCAATTCGTTTACACAATCGCCAATTACTACCGCTATACCGGCGACCTCGAGTTCCTGAAGAGCTTGTGGTCCCGCATAACGCGGACCATCGACTACCTAGCCGCCCTGCGGCGGCAGCGTTTGACCGAGGATTACACCAAAGGCGAAGCTTTTCGTTTCTTCGGCCTCATACCGGAATCGGCCAGTCACGAAGGCTATGTGGCCCGTCCGGTCCATTCTTACTGGGATGATTTCTGGGCAATCCGGGGCATCGACGATGCCGCTCAATTGGCCGCCGCCGTCGGCGATCGCGAACGAGCGGCCCGCTATGCCGAATTGCGGGATGCTCTGCGCGCCGATGTCCACAGCTCGATCGGCTTGACTCGACGCAAGTTCGGCATCGACTTTGTTCCCGGTTCCGCGGAGCTCGGCGACTACGATCCGACCTCCACGGCGATCGCCCTTTCGATCGGCGGCGAGGCAACGGGACCCCTGGCTCCGGTTTTTCAGCGGACTTTCGGTCGTTATGCCGGCGATGTCGAGGCCCGGATAAGACGCGAGCTCGATGAGCAGGCCTATGCGCCTTACGAATTCCGCAATGTCGGCGCCCTGGTTCGGCTCGGAAAACGGGATGCGGCGTTCAGGACGCTACAGTTTCTTTTCCAAGGAAGACGCCCGGCTGCGTGGAATCAGTGGGCCGAGATCGTCTGGCGCGATCCCCTCGCGCCGCGTTTCATCGGCGATATGCCTCATTCGTGGATCGGGGCGGAATTCATCCAGGCTTTCCTGACCCTGTTTGCTTACGAAGAGACCGATCGGCGCCTGGTGATCGGTGCCGGTTTGCCGCGCCATTGGGTGGAAGCGGCGGGGGGCGTGGGAGTCGCGGGGCTGAAAACGTCCTATGGAATACTGAGTTATCATGCCGAAGTGCCTGCCCCCGGCGAAACCCGGATCCGGATCGATGAGGGTCTGACGATCCCGCCGGAAAACATCATCATCGATCTGCCCCTGCCGCAGGCGCCGCGCCGGATCGAAGTGAACGGCAAGGCGCAGACGTTGACCAATGGCCGATTCTTACTTCGGGATCTTCCGGCCGAGGTGGTTTTCCGCTATTGACCCGAGATTTTCCACGGCGAGCCGCTTGCACCGATAAGAACTGCGGGTGAATCGTAACCGAGAACTGACCGTTTCCTGACGACTCTTGTGCTCTAGCGGGTCTATGATCACCATCGACGTAACTGACAAAAGAGTCTTTTGCATGTTTCTTCTAGAGTCTAAACAACAGATCAGTTGCTTTGCCAGATTCTTCTTTGTGGGCCTTGCGGTATCCGCCACGTCTTTGCTGGCCACCGTTGCCTTCGTAGTGTTCATTCTGGTACCCGAGGAAGTGCGAAGCGCCACCCTACGCGGACCGCTTTTTCCTTGGTAAGTGATTGGCAATATGGTAAGGCTCGAAAATCCTGCTGGCGTGCCGTTGTCGGATAATTCCGAACGCAACCGTTAGCGGTTGACTGCTCTTCCCCAGCCTGTCCGGTTGAGGCGCGCAGCCCCCCTCGCATTTCTGCTTCCGGCCACGCTCATGTTCAGGTATGGCCGCGATTTACTACTTGAAGTGTTTGCAAGTAGTCGCGGACCTCGGCTGATAGTTATACTAAGTTCCGATACGGTGCCTATTTAAGCGCATCATCGAATAAGGCGAGCCGAATTGGGCGGCGCCTTTCATATTCATCGATCGGCCGATACCATGAAAACGAAGAAGGCTGATCCTTACATCAGCGTTTGAATTCGTCCCCTTATACTTTCAACACCGGTTGACATGCTTTTTAGCCAGATGGATCGGCCATCGGGCTTTGCCGGAACATTGCTTGATTCAGCGAGATGCCAAAAAATATTCTGACGATCTCCATTCTTGCCGCTCTCGTGCTGGGTGTGGCCTGCGGAGAACTGGTCCGCCGTTTCGTTCCCGATCCGGACGAAATCAAAACGTTCGTCAGTAATGTCTCGCTCTTGACCGAGGTTTTCATGCGCCTCATCAAAGCGATCATCGCCCCGCTCGTGTTCTCGACTCTGGTGGTCGGAATCGCCAAGCTGGGCGATGTCAAGGCGATCGGTCGACTGGGCGGAAAAGCCCTGTTCTATTTCTTCGTTGCGAGCCTCGCTTCGCTCTCGCTCGGCATGGTCCTGGTCAATCTGGCACAACCGGGCGTTCAGCTCCATCTGCCTGTCTCTCAGGACGCCGTACATGCTGCTCTGCCTGCAAACCACTTAGACCTGAAGACGCTCCTCCACCACGTGATTCCGCAAAATGTAGTGGAAGCCATGGGGAACAACGAGATCTTGCAAATCGTCGTGTTCGCATCGTTTTTTGGGGTGGCGGCGGCAACAACTGGAGATCGGGGCGAACCCATTATCGCCGCGCTGGATGCCCTGGGGCACGTGATGCTGCGGGTGACCGGCTACGTCATGCTGTTGGCGCCATTAGCCGTGTTCGGGGCGGCCGCGGGGATTATTGCCCAGAAGGGAACAGGTATTATCTCAACCTACGGTACGCTGATGATCGAGTTCTATCTGGCGCTGTTACTGCTCTGGGGAATGCTGATTTGCGTGGGATTTCTGGTGATTGGGACGCGGATAAAAAACTTGCTTTCGCGGCTTGGCGGACCGTTCTTGCTGGCTTTCAGTACGGCCAGCAGCGAGGCCGCATTTCCGAAGACGCTGCAGGAACTGGAGCGGTTCGGTTGTCCCAACCGCATTGCCAGTTTCGTGCTTCCCTTGGGTTATTCCTTCAATCTGGATGGCTCGATGATGTACATGACCTTCGCGACCTTGTTCATCGCCCAGGCGTACGGCATCGATTTATCGCTTCACCAGCAAATCATCATGCTGCTTACGCTGATGCTTACCAGCAAAGGCATCGCGGCCGTGCCGCGGGCGTCACTGGTCATCATTACCGGCGCACTATCGATGTTCGATATCCCGGAAGCGGGGCTGCTACTGCTCTTGCCTATCGACCATTTCCTGGACATGGGACGTTCCGCCACCAATGTTCTGGGCAATGCAGTGGCCGCGACGGTTCTGTCGAAGTGGGAGAAGCAGCTTCGCCATTGAGGGCACTCGGCTGAGGATGCACCGTCTCGATGGGCAACACCGTGCCGCGACGATGCCCTGGCTTTAGGCTGGCCTTACCTCGCGCGAGGCGAGCAAGGTCCTGAGGATACCGGGGTCGATCGGCTTGACCAGATGATGATTGAAACCGGCCGCTGCGCTTCGCTGTCGGTCTTCGGCTTGTCCGTACCCCGTCAGGGCGAAAAGCGTCATCGAGTCTCCGTATTCCTTTCGTAAGTGCTGAGCGACTTCATAGCCGCTCATTCCCGGCAAACCGAGATCGAGCAAAACCACATCCGGCTTATACGTCTGGCATATATCCACTGCGGACCGGCCGTCATGGACGATGCGTGTTTCATGTCCCCACAGCTTCACCAGCAGGGCCATCGATTCCGCCGCGTCGTAATTGTCGTCCACCACCAGAACCCGTAGCACGGGCGGTGCTTCGGACGCCGGTAGAGCGCTCCAAGAGTGGGAAACCAGCTCGGTTTTTGCAGACAAAAGCGGGAGGTAGATAATGAACTCGCTGCCTTTTCCAGGTCCGTCGCTGCGCGCTTCGACATAGCCCCCGTGCATTTCCACCAGCCGTTTGACCAGTGAGAGCCCGATGCCCAATCCTCCGCGGGCACGGTCGATCCCCGGATCGACTTGGGCGAAGAGGTCGAAGACTTCGGACAGATCGTTCTCGGCAATTCCGATACCGCTGTCTCGAATCGAGACGAGGACTTCGTCCTTCCGGTCCTTGACGGTCACCCAGATGTGTCCGCCGTCCGGAGTGTACTTGTTGGCGTTATTGAGAAGATTGTCGAGTACCTGCGTTAATCGAACATCATCGCCCTCGACATAAAGAGGACAGGGCGGCAAAGTCAGCGTGACGGTATGCTGATGCGCCGATGCGCTGGGCCGGTGGTTTTCCACGACCCGAGCGGTTAAGGCCACGAGATCCACGGGCAGTTTGTGCAGGTTGATTTTGCCGCGCGTGACCCTTGAAACATCGAGAAGGTCGTCCACCAGCCGAGCCAGGTGCTGGGTCTGCCTCTCGATCATTTCGAGCGGCCGTTGACTCTCGGGCAGCAGCGGCACTTGGCGATGCAGGATATGGACGGCGTTACGGATCGGCGCCAGAGGATTCCGAAGCTCATGGGCCAGCATCGCCAGGAATTCGTCTTTGCGGCGGTCAGCATCGGCAAGCTCGGCCGCTCGGCGCCGCAACGAGTCTTCCAGCCGCTTGTACTCGCTTAAATCGACGATGAACGCGATCCAGGTGAACGGTGAGCGTTCCAGCGCAGTGGCGCAGATCAGGATCGGCACCCGAGTGCCGTTCTTACGGATGAATTCTTTCTCGAAAGGCGTGATCGCGCCGTGATCCAATAACTGGTTCCGAGCCGCTTCATCCAAGGCTTGGTATTCGGGCGGCGTCATCTCCGGCCAGCGTAATCTTCCCGCCTGCAGATCCTCACGGCTGTAACCCAACATATCGAGGAAGATCTGGTTGGCATTGCAGATCTGGTCTTCGATTCCCTCAAACACTCCGATGATATTGGCTTCCACCAAGCGCCGGGCGCGCATTTCGCTTTCGCGCAAGGCCTCTTCGGTTTGCCGGCGCTCGATGGCCAAAGCCAGCGTATAGGCAACGGCGCGCAGGAATTGGGCATCATCCTCGGTAAAAGCGCGGTGCTTTTTGGTATGCACGCCCAACACGCCGTAGGGCCGCGCATACCCGGGAATGGTGATGCTCATGCCACTCACGACGCCGTGCTCGAAGAGCAGAGGCGGACCGCTGAAGCGCGTCTCGCTGCGAAGGTCGTCGACGATGACCGGTTCGCCGGCGATCAGGGTGCTCTCGTCGGCCGGTTTGGAGATTAGCAGCGTGTAACCTGCTTGAGACTCCAAACCGGCGCTGACCGTAGCTTCTCCCACCAATCCTTCTCGCCAGCCCACACCCGCCTTCAATCGTAAGGCCCGACCATCGGGAAGAAGCTCCAGGATTTTCGTGTACTCGATGTCGAGACACTGGGCGATCTGTTCCACGGCGTGCTTCATCAGCCGATCAAGACTGGTGCCGGCCAGGGCCGATTGGCTCAGATCGGCGAGAATAGCCTTGCGGTGCGCGTGCTCCTGGATTTCGGCCTCGGCAGTCTTGTGGGGAGTGATATCGCGTATGACGCTTATGGTTAAGGTACCTTCCTCCGCCTTGATGGGCGCCAGATGGACGTCCACGGGAAACTCGCTGCCGTCCCGTCGCAGGCCGTAGAGTTCGGGGCGCTGGCTCATCTTGAGCCGATAAGGCGCTGCGCGGTAGTGCTGCCGGTGATCGATATGACGTGCTCTATAGCGCTCCGGAATCAAGCTCTCGATTGGTCGACCCAGTAAATCTTCTCGATCGTAGCCGAACAATCGCTCCAGCTCCGCGTTGATTTGCCGGATGCGGCCTTGAGAATCGACGACCGCGATAGCATCCGGCAAGGCTTCGAAAAGAGCCTGGCACAGCGTTTGATTCTCGGGCGATATTGCTTCGCTCGGCTTGGGCTTCGCGCGATCCCAGAGAGTTTCAAAAGAGCAGGGATTGATCTGTTTCATGATGCTGCACGCTGGGACGGCGGAGTTTACTTCTTCCGCTCCCTGAACGTTAGTGTCTCCTTATGGCATCGACGCAATCGGAGACCGATGGACCATTAAAGACCGCCGAGAATGAGTTGCTATCGGGATACATTCGCGGGAGCACTGCGCGTCTCGGTACCGGGGTGTGGTTATTCATCGCGGTTTGACCTATTCAAACCCGTCCTGGTTTCCATGATTTTAGAGCCTTACGCGATATTTGGTGGAAGTTTCTTTGAGTTTGTCCTAAACGCGGGGCTCGCCGATAGCTGCGCTTTCGCCGATGTGAACGCCGCTCTGTTTTCACTGCCTGAAGTTCGGCAGGTGGTACAGGCCGTCCGCAGCTTGTCATCAGCCGGAAACAATTTATCGAGAAGATATAAGCCGAGGATCTTGGTGCATCAGGTGTCGCACCAAACCGGACCAGGGACGGTCTACCTTTGCTGATAGGCTTCGGTCTCCAAAATCATTTGCCGGAGCCATTCCATATACGGGGTTCCGCCGGTTCCCCTCGGGTCGCCGGTCCAGCGATTGATATATTCCTGCGCCCAGCCGTAATGGACACGGCGGAAAGAGGCAATCGCCTCGAGTATGGCATTAAAAGATTCTTTGTAGCGGGGGTGTCGGACGTTCGGCATGGCCTCGACCTCCTCGATGAGCCGGCGATGTTCGATAGGCATGTAGTTCCGCATGTCGGCCAAATGATCGGTCAAAGCCGAACGCTGGTGCGGAATCTTCAGGAACGCAACCAAAGTCGGCATGATACTGCTCTGCGCGCCGGTCTCGCCGCGGAATCGGATAGGCGCTTGGTCCACGCACTCATAAGTCACGCCGTCGAAAAATCGGATATACGGCCTAAAAGTCTTGTAATACAGGCGTGCATCCATTTTCTCGGGTATCCGTTTGAGCACTTCGACTTGGCGTCGCACTGCACTTTCGATTTGCCACAGTTCGGTGCCGATGTCGGAATTCGGATCGACGGCGAATTTCCGTTTGACCGAAGCAATGGCCGCCAGAATGTCTGCGGCAATCGCCTCGATTTCCACATGTACCAGAATGAACCAGTGTTCATCGTACATGTGAACGAAATTCTGGATCGTGTCGATGTTCCCCAATCGAATCGGCTGGTCTTTGCGGAAGCGCTTCCAGTTATACAAGGCATAGCCGTCGTAGCTCAAAATCGGCGGACGCCCCAACAGCAGGCAGGCTTTTGCCAGCGGTACGGCGATGTTGCGCGGCAGCATTCGCGCCGGTTCCATCCCGACCTGATTGACATAAGCGGAGGCGAGAAAACCGATCCGTAGGTAGTACAGCCGAAGCTGCGGCAGTGTTTCGGCAGTGACCGGTTCCTCCCAGCTCGGGATATCGAGCTCCCGCGCATAAGCGCGAAATCCTACGTCATGCAGAAGGCTCGGCAAATCACGGCCGACCTCGTCGATTACGGCGTAGCGGGAATCGTAAGGGAAGGCCGTGAGGGGGTCCTGTTCTGGTAGAAAGCCGCGCTCAGCATAATGGGATTTCAACAGTTCGCTTGCTCCGGCCTGCGAGGCTCCCGGGCCGAGTCTGTCGTACTGCCCGTGTGTGTCGGTGATCATTGCTGCTCCGGTGAAAAGCGGGTTTTGCTGCGACTGAGACCCCGGTTATGCGAACTTCGTTCGCTTTGTGGGGAGTAGTCTCCGTGGTAATGGCCTTCCGAGCTACTATGCGGCGGCTCCCTTATCAATCCTCCGAACGGCAATCCGAGTCCTTTTGGCTCGTCGATATCCGCCGCGACACCGAGCCACTTTATGATTTGAATTTTTCCGTGTCCAGTCGGGGGGGGGGTAATCGACTTGCCGTCGATAGCGGCATGCCGCATGGACGCAATCCGTGCAGCGCGTCAACCACGTCTTGAACGGTGCCGGTCCAGAAGTCCGATGTCTCCGGCACCGTTCATGAGTGCCCGGAATGTCCCAACAAGAACCCGAGGGTTTCCAGCAATACCCCGAATCCTAGAAAAACCAGGCCGATCCAGGCGTTCTCCGGAGCAAGCAGAAACAGCACTCCCCCGGTTGCCAGTAAACCCAAAGATATACGCCTGCGACTGGTCGGACTCTTGAGCATGGGGATCGATGCTACGGTTCAGCCCCAAGCGATTTCAGTTGATTAAATTGCTCCGGAGTCAATACGGCATTGATCGCCGCGCGGGAACTCAAAGCCGTGTTCACCAATGCGTCGAAAGCCGCCGTGTGATTTTTTGCCGCAATACGGATAGCCGCCTCGTCGCTCGCCGGGTTCAGAAAGAGGCGATAGGCCGATCGTTGGGTTTCACGAAGTTTCTTGCCGATTTCCTTGATCTTTTGCTGATTGTCTTGGTGTATCCGCACGATCTTGCCGATTTGTTCGTCGGACAGCTTGAGCTCGTTGACGTGGCGAAGCATCACGTTTTCATAGCTTTCATGCGCCCGCAATCCGCCTTCTTGCAAGCTTTCCAATAGCTTGCGCAGCTTGGCGCCATGCGCGCTGTCCATGGCGCGCGGCTGGCTTTCGGTTGCGGGCGTTTTCGCGGCTGCCGGCAATCCCCATGCGGTTAATGCAAAAACCGATGCCGTCAACAAAGCGGAGAGCTTTTTCATGGGTTTCCTCGTCATCCAACGCCGATCGTCAGATCATTGCGCTTCGAGGCCGACGAGCAACGCCCGGTAAGCGCATCGTCGAGTGTGCCCCGGGAGAACGTTGGACATAACGAGCACCGGAAAGCACTAATCGCGTCGGCCATCGACTTGAATAACCGGGCGACTCGGCCCTGAGCCAATTTCGACCGTCATCGAAATATTCGATCGGACAGCCCGTGGCCTAGTTCCGCCTGGACCACCGCACTCGTGAGTCTCGTGCTGACGGCAGTTGGTCGACTATTCGTGGGCCCCAAGATTTTTTCGCAAACGAAGGCCGCGCACTATGGTCTATCAAAGATTAAAGCGTATCCTTGTAGGAAGCCGGCATGTACGACTGGATTGTCGTTGTCCCGGTGTTCGGGCATGGCTGTAACCTGTTCGGATTCTTGGGCTTCGACCGAAAAGCCGGTTATTGTTCTAGTAAAGGAGATAGACGATGCGGAAGGCTTTCTACGGACGCTGCGCCCCCCGGTTTTTCGTGCTTCGAATTATCTTGGCAAGTGCTCTTACGGCCTATGCGTCTTTACTCTCCGCGAGATCGGTCGATACCGGGAGACACCGCGTGATAGCCGCCGAGATCATTGTTCTGCCCGCGCCGCATACCGCGAGTTCCATGTCATTGGAAGAGGCCTTGCACAGGCGCGATTCGGTTAGGGAGTTTCTCGGGACGCCGATGTCGTTGGAAGACGTATCTCAGCTCTTATGGGCCGCTCAGGGAATCACCCACGACGATCAGCTCCGCACCGCCCCTTCGGCCGGTGCGCTTTATCCGTTGGAGCTGTACCTAGTGGGCGGCGACGTTCTCAATCTGCCGGCAGGCATTTACCGGTATCTCCCTCAACGGCACCGGCTGGAGGTGATCCGTCGCGGCGATTTTCGGGCCGATCTCGCCGCCGCGGCAATGCATCAGGATTGGCTGAAAGACAGCGCGGCAATCCTGGTATTCGCTGCCGTGGAGGAGCGAACGACCGCGAAGTACGGCTCCCGCGGCCGCGCCTACGTCCATGCGGAAGCCGGGCATGCGGCGCAGAACGTTTTGCTTCAGGCGGTAGCCCTGGGACTTGGCGGTACGCCGGTCGGGGCATTCGATGACGAGTGGTCGGCGCAAGTTCTGGACCTTCCAGCGGAGGAGAAGATCCTATATTTGGTGCCCATCGGAAAGCCGCGCTAAGAGGTTATGCGAGAAGCTACTCGCGTCCCATAGAGGCCCTTTCGACTGAGCCTAGGACGGGCACGCTCTTGGGCTGCCCGCGAGGCTTCCCACATACCCTCCAAGAGACGCCGGCGGCGAGAGCGATCCCCCTTGTATCCTGGAACGGCACCGTGCCGATTGACGGTTTTGATCATTCAGGGAGTGAACCATGCGACGTTTGCACATTGCCATCGTCGGTTTCGGCAGACTCGGTTTGGCGTGTGCCGAAGCGGCACGGAACGACGAACAGATTGTCTTGGCCGGTGTCGTACGCCGACCGGAGTCGCCGCAGATCCTGCCCGCTCCCTTCGATCGGATTCGTGTCGTTTCCCATATCCGCGAATTATCCGGTCTCGATGCGGTGTTGGTCTGCATCCCAGCGGAGTGGGTTAGGGGCTGCGTACACGATTTGCTCCAACTGGGTCTGCCGGTCGTCGAGTGCGCAAGATTCCATGGCGAGGCTGTTCTTGAGCACAAGCAGGCCATAGATCGCTGGGCGATCCGCTTCGAGCGGCCCGCTGTAGTGGGCGCCGGCTGGGACCCTGGGGCGCTGTCCTTGATGCGGGATTTGTTCGCTCTGCTCACGCCGAAAGGACACACCGACATCAGTCATAGGCCCGGCATCAGCCTGCATCACACCACGCTGGCCGGCTCCGTACCGGGAGTTAAGGGGGCGCTTTCGACGGAACACCGGAACGCCGACGGGCAGATGGAGCGCTATGTCTATGTCGAATTGGCGGACGGCGCGAGACTGGAAGAAGTGAAAGCGGCCGTTGCCGCTGACCCGCTGTTCGGGGGCGACATCACCACCGTATTTCAGGTCGAGAGTATGGCGGCGCTCGAGGACGAGCACGGCGTACTGCTGCAACGCCACGGTTCGGCCGGTCAAACCAGACACCAGTATCTGATGTTCGAAGCGCGCCTTTCCGAGGCCGCCCTGAGCGCTCAAATGATGCTGGCGGCGGCCCGTGCGCTGCCCGGTTTGAAGCCTCGCGCTTATTCGCTGTTCGATCTGCCTCTGGGCGCCCTTTGGGGTGAGTTGCGTAAGGATTCGGAACAGACGTTTCTCTGAGTCGCTGCCGTGCATCCTTATATCTCGATTCTTCCGTTCACAAGAAGCAGAATTTCCGGCTGATCACCGGGAGAGCGACCTCGGATCGGTAGGTTACGCGGAGCCTGTCCTGAGCCTGTCGAAGGGCCTGTCCCGAGCGGAGACTAGGGGCTAACTCACCATCGATGGGTTTCGCTTCGCTCTACCCATCCTACGATGAATGTTCACTCGAATGCCGAATGGAATTAGCTATGTTCGCCTGTTTTCTTTCGAATCGGCGAAGGGATGTTGGCCAAGAATGCGTGAAACAAGGTCGGATCGTAACCGACAGCAAATCCCAGCAAGGATAACAGTCCCGCCATCCTGAGATACTGGGCGGCATTCGTCTCGCTGATCGCTTCCGTCGTTCCACCGGGAATTCCGATGGCCAAACCGGCGATGTACAGCAGATAAACCAGAAAGCTGCGGCACATGCTGGCCAATGGAGACTCCACCCGGTAGGCCATGCTTACGGAAGCCAATGCCTGGTCGGAGTCTGCGGGTTGATCCTGGTCTTCGGTCCCTGCTTGATACCCCTTGAATGTCAACCGGCTCGATACTCCACCTATCACGCCAGAGAGGCATGTCAGGATGGCGACGTTGGTGTAGGTGTAAAGAGAAGCTGCGATGATGAAATCGTGCCAATTGAACGATGCCGCGAGATGGTCGCGATAGGGGCGTGACGAAATCAGCAGTCCTGAACCGAACAGCGTGATCCAGGCGACGAGACTCAAAAAGCCTATGACATAATCGACCCATTTTCGGTATGGCATAGTTTTCATCTTGGCGCCTCCTTTGATAAAGCGCCTTGATTTTAGAAGTTTTGGGAGGATTAGCCATACCGTTGTCCGAGCGACAGCAATTTTCTGCTCGAAAAGGCTCGATCATTCCTCCGACCAAGGTTCACCGCTTCCTTGCCGCGACTTTTTCTCGCCGGGCTCTTCCGGAGTTTCTGCCGAAGGCTCCTGTTCCAAGGGCTCTTCTTCCGGAAATCCCTCGCCCCACTCGTCTCCGCCTTCTTCCGGGCTTGTACCGGTCGGCCGGTCCTGGGGCTTTTCGATTTCCTTCAGAGGCTCGACCCAATCTTCGGGCGGCGTATCGGAGACTTCGGTACCCGTGAGATCGTCCACTTCCGAGACGTCCAGAGGCCCGCTCCAGTTTTCCGGCGCCTCGATAGGCTGAATCTCGAGCCGGTACCAGGCATCGAAATCCATCTCTTCCACATCTCCGTCGAAATGCTGGATCTCCACCAAATCCGCCTCCTCATCCACGAAGACGACCTGGAAGGCTTGACCCTTGTCCAGATGTTGGTACCAATTGCCGACAATAGGATCCGCTTCAGAATTCATCGTTATGCCCTCGTCTTATACACCGAGATCTCGTTCTACCGGCGAGCGGCTCGGATACCCTAAGGAACGCTCGGCCGGTAAGCTAGCCGAATCGAAATTGAGTCTGTCCATCCTTTAGGTCTGCAAAGCAGATGGAAGTTTAAATTGGACGAAACGGCCGAGAGCCGTCGCCGGATCATCGATCGGGCGTGCAAACGCTCTAAATTGACAAAGCTCACATAGCAGAAGAAATTCTTAAACCTCAACGGTCAGCCGATCAGAGAACTTTTCATCAACCGCAACCACCGAAGGACATGTTCGTCATGCTGTGGGATATTTCGCCCGTCGCCTTCACCATTTCCATAGGCGCTTTCCAGCTTCCGGTCCACTGGTACGGACTTTTCTTCGCGTCGACTTTCGTCTACGGTCTGTTCGTCTTCCGTTACTTGTTTCGGCGTGAGGGACGGCCGGAGGACGAGGTTTACGATCTGGTGCTGTTCGTCCTTGCCGGAACCGTGATCGGAGCCCGCTTGGGCCACGTGCTGTTTTACAATCCGGGTTTTTATCTGACGCATCCGTGGAAAATCCTCGCGGTGTGGGAAGGCGGGCTCGCGAGCCACGGCGCGGTGGTCGGCATTCTGATCGCGGTCTGGCTATATTCCCGTCGGGCGACCAATCAATCGTTCCTCTGGGTGTGCGATCGCATCGGCGTTACCGTACCTTTGTCCGGATGCCTGATCCGCATCGGCAATTTCTTCAACTCGGAAATCCTGGGCCACCCCGCCGACGTTCCCTGGGCGATTGTCTTCGCCCGGGTCGATTTGCTGCCGCGCCACCCGGTACAGCTTTACGAGGCTTTCTGTTACTTGTTGATTTTTCTGGTCCAGTTTCGCTTTTATCTCAGGCGCGGGAATAGCGTGCCCGAGGGTTATATGTTCGGTCGCTTTTTCATCCTGGTATTCGGTACCCGCTTCGTCCTGGAATTCTTCAAGGAGGGCCAGGCCGCTTTCGAGTCCGGCTGGACGATTACCATGGGCCAATGGCTGAGTATTCCGGCGATGCTGGTCGGGATGTATTTGGTGCGGCGAGCGTGGCGCTTGCAGCGGGCGTTCGGAGCCGATTTGAATGCCGCGCCGCCCCAGTCGGATGCTTGATCGCGAAACGGATTATCGACCTTTGCGGTAGATGGGCAGTCCTGGTCGCCAAGGATTCCATTCGGGCGGCATTTCGGGCAGCGATTCGTGCGCACCGATCACGAGAAGCCCTCCGGTCGACAGGCGAGCGTCGAGACCGTGCAGGATGTCCCGCTGCAGGGCGATCGAGAAGTAGGTAAATGCGAGGTTGCGGCAGAGAATGAGATCGAAGGGGCCGTCCGGCAAGGTTTTGCGCAGATCCTGCACGGCCCAGCTCACCGGTCCGCGATATTCCGGTTTGATGCAGTACCGTCCCTGATTTTCCGTGAAGGCTAGGTCGCGCCAAGGCGGCGGCAATTCCTTGAGACTGCTCGGCGGATAGCAGCCGCGCCGGGCTCGGGCAATCTGATCCGGATCGGCATCAGTGGCGGTCAGTTCAAACGCGATATCCGGAACCTGCGGCGCGATTTGCAGCGCCCAGATCAAAGTCAGCGTGTACGCCTCCTCGCCGGCGCCGCAGCCTGCGCTCCAGCCGCGGATACGGCGTTCACCGCGGGTTCGGCAGAGGCGAATCAGCTCCGGCAATCCGTCGCGGGCGAGAATATCGAAGACCCGGCGGTCGCGGTAAAAGCGGGAGATCGTAATTCGGCAGAAACTATCGAGCCGCGGCCATTCCTCCGCGTGAGTTTCGAGGTGGCGGCGATAAGCGTCGAGATCATCCATCTGCAATTCCGCCATACGTCGAGCGATGCGCCTGATCACCTGACGCCGGACTTTGCGGAACCCCGGCCAGCGCAGTTCCAGGCGCGGCAAGGCCCATTGCAAGAAATCCACCCATTTAGCTTCCTGGTCCGTCACCGTTGCGTCCTTTTGAATCAAGGGTTCGCGCAACGCCGAACATTCAGGGAGTCCGCAGAGAGGCCCGGAGAACCCTTGCCGCGTCGACCGACCGTGGACGGCTTCCTTCGCTCGCGATCACTTGGGCAGCGAGAAGCAAGCCGAAGCGCAGACAGGTTTCGGGGGCGGCCCCTTGTGCAAGTCCGTACAGAAAGCCGGCGTCGAAGGCGTCGCCACCGCCGGTTCGATCGGCCTCTGTCGCCGGGAACGCGGGATGGGCGTATTCGCCGCTCGGTCCCAACGCCACCGCCCCTCGGGCGCCCTGGGTAACGACCAAAAAGTTTGAAGGCGAGAGACGCTTCCGCGCTTCGCGCGGATCGGTCGAACCGGTCCAGCGGCGCAGCTCGGTTTGGTTCATGAAGATCAAATCCAGCCGGGGGATCATTTCTTCCGTAGGCCCTTCATCCAGATCGCAGGAGACGGTGGCGCCCCGTTCCTTGGCGAGACGGATCAAGGGCAGCGCGAGCTCGTGCAGAGAGGTCGCCACGTGCAAGTGCGCGCCAGGGTAAAAAATCCGGCCATCGATCTCCGCCGGATCGAAGCAAGCGTTCGCCCCGCCCGAAGTGACCATGCGCTTGCTGCCGGGGGTCGCGAAAATGGCGGCCATGCCGGTAAGGCTCCGGCGGGTGCGCTGAATCAGGCTCGTATCCGTCCCAGCTTCGGCCAGCGCCGCGATGGCAAGCGTGCCGAAGGGATCGTCGCCCACGCACCCGAGCATTCGTACAGACTGGTTGAGCCGCGCCAGCCAATAGGCCGTATTGGCGGCCGATCCGCCGTAGTTCAAAACGCATTTTCGGCAGCGCAGTTTTTCGTGTTCTTCCGGCAGGCGCTCGACCGGAAACGTGAGATCCGCGTTCAAGCTCCCGGCACAGATAAATCGGGTAATCATGTTTAACCTTAGCCGTCGGTTAAAGCGTAAGATAAGCCTATTCCGCCGCTCGGACCAAACGAGGTCTTATGACTAGATTGTCTCGAATGATGCGCGAGATCGAGGAGGAGGTTACCCTCACCCGGCATCTCATCGGTAAAGACACGCTGAATCCGAGGGTGCTGGACGCGATGCGAAAAGTCCCTCGTGACCGTTTCGTGCCTTCCGAGTCCAAGGCTTACGCTTATGAGAACGGGCCCGTGCCCATCGGTTACGGTCAAACCATCTCCCAGCCCTACATCGTGGCCTTGATGACCGATCTCCTCGATCCAGAACCGGACGACATCGTTCTGGAAATCGGCACCGGTTCCTGCTATCAGGCGGCGGTCCTGTCGCTGTTGGTTAAGCGGGTTTACACGGTGGAAATCATAGCGGAGCTGGCCGAGCAGGCGAGGGAGCGGCTGATGCGCCTCTGCTACGCCAACGTGGAGGTC
>NZ_JBDIVO010000059.1:0-19446 GCF_039794385.1 Methylocaldum sp.
CGTGAATGCCTTCCAGGCTGGTCTTTGCAGGGTCATCGACGACGAAATAGAAATCCGGCTGAGGAATGCCGCCGAGCGAATCCGTGCCCGGATCGGGCAGGTACACCCGGTAGGCTACGGAGTTGTATTCCGTCGTGCCCCCATCGTAACGATAGCCGCCGTAGAGGATATTCGCCGGCCTCGGCGGCTTAGGCGGCCGTGCCTCGGGAGGCACGTCCAGTAGATCGACGGTGTAAGCGCTTTCCGGGACGTACGGCGTATTCGGGAGGAACGGGTTTTCGCCGCGGTCGGGGACGATGTCGGTGTCGGCCAGCAGTGCCGTCGAAAACCCCAGGAAATCGTGGTTCTGCCAGGACATATAGCGCGCTCGAGGGAACCCGGTACGGAACCGGAAGTGTCCGCCCGGTGGATATGCCGGGAGCCCCTGGACGAACCAGTACACGGCGTTACTTTCTATGGCCGGTGCTGTACTGTTCTCCATTATCCAGCCCGAGCATTCCGTCAGGGGAACCTCCTGGCCTCGGGCCAGGTCCCCCTGGGCAAAACTTTCGCCGGGAAGCAACCCGAGCAGGCCGCTTCCCATCACTCCTGATATCGTCACAAGCTTGCGGAACGAATCCTTCATTGCACACCTCCGTGTAAAGATATGAGCCAACTCCATGGCCAACTGGAGATATCCCGTGAACTTCGTGCTTCGTTATCGATTTGCCGATGAATTCGATTGGGCGATTCCTGATTGCATTAAGAAACATTAACCCGGAATGTGATGCGCGCCCTCGATCGCACGAGGTTTGCGACTGCGTTCGGGAAGGAAGCCATCGTCGCCGTATTCGCGCGTATCAACGCCAATATGCGCCAAGACGGCGTCCGCCATTTCTTCAGCGCTAAACCTTGCTGCGATCGCCCGAGTGTTCTCGGTCAGTTTCCTGTGCAGCATCTCATCGGTGAGCAGGCGCTCGAGCTGTTGGGCCAGGTCCTCGCTGTTCCAGGTTTTGAAGGTCAAACCGCCCGCCTTTTCGCCGTGCCGAATCACCTCGGTGATCCCGCCGTAATCGGGAACCAGCACCGGTGTTCCATAGCTCATGGCCTCGACGGCAACCAAGCCGAAAGGTTCTCGATAGACTGACGGATACACCACACACCGGCTATGTGCGTAAAGCGCGTTGCGAACCTCGGGCGAAACAGTGCCGGCATGGTGGACGACTATGCCGAGATAGTCGGCGAGCTCCGCAATTATTTTCTTATACGCTCGGCCTTTAGCCGTGGCACCGCAAATGACCAGTTGCATGGGAATTCGGCGGACGTCGAGGAGTTTGGCTGCGTAAAGCAAAAGATCGATGCCTTTTTCAACCTCCTGGCGTCCGATGTACGAAACGATCGAAATTCCTTTAAGGAGATTCGGAAACGCGGTTTTGAGAATCGAAAGAGGAGGTTTTTCGGTCGATTCCGGGAGATCGACGCCGTTATAGATAACCCGCAACCGCTCCGGATCGAGAGCCATCTCGTCTACAATGCGATTGCGATAATCCTGGCTGATCACTATGGCAGGCCAGGGCGAACCTTGAGTGACCTCGTTCAGCCGCTCGCGATATTCTGCAAACAAACCGGCCCGCCGCGCGTACTTGGCAAAGTCCTCGTCTCCTTGAAAGGTCAATAGGTAGTCAAAGGGATGAGTACCGTTTTTCTTCGCCGCCAGAGCGAGAGGTCCGATCGAGCCGAAGCTCATCATGAGATGGTCGACTTCGTCCAGGGCAAGATATTTGAGCAGCCGCTTGACGAGGAAACGATCTGGATTCGGCGTTTCATAACGAGACCCGATGAGGTTCACCAGCAGTCTATCGATAAAGCCGGGGAAGTTCTGGGCAAGTCGAACTCGTAATCTGAGCGGAATTAGGTACAGGAGCGAGCCTATGATTCTGTCCAGAAACTCGGACGGTCGTCGAAACTGATAGCGGGTTGCCCGGCAGAGCATCCTTTGCTGGATTCCGTCGGCCACGAGGTCCGGGTTGCATTCCAGCATCCAATAAACGGCCACTTTGAAACCCCGTCTATGCAGAGCATTGGCAAGGGTGATGTCGCGTACGGTGGAGCCGAGATAGGAGCCATTGCCGATTGTGACGAAGGCAAACGCAGGCTTGGAATTCATTGGAAAGTCTCCTCCCTGGGAAATTGCTGATTCTTCTATTCAGCCGGTACTTCATGTAAACGCACAGATCATTCCAACATCGCCGCTCCAGCGCGAACGCGACTGGTTCGTTCGATCGTCCGCTGTCTCCAGGCATATCCCTGCCTCGGAACAGGCCGATGGAACGCCGTCAGGGCTCCCGACACCGCTGCACCGGGGTTGTCGCCGCGACGCTAGAGAATTTTCCTCTTTCGTGTAGCGCCCCCACGGGTGTGATAGGTCGGCAATCCTTTGCCGACGCCCTGGATCGGTGAGAGGCTTTGTCGGCAAAGGATTGCCGACCTGCAACCTTCCCAACCCACGCCGCTAGACCGTAATGAAAAACGCGCTAGAACGTGTACGCGGCGCCCACGAAGAACGAATAATTCAAGAGGCTGCCGAACTCGCTGTCGCGAGAGCCCGTGAAACCGTTGGCAATGACGTACAACAGCGTATGGTCGGTGGCTTCGTATTCGAAGATGCCGATCAGGCGGTCGGACTGGTCGTTCAGATTGTGGATCACCCGGAAATTCACGTTGAAATCGTTCCAGATCTCGGTATCCGAATACTGGAGCATCATGTAGTCTTGGCGAAACATGGGATCGGTGGAGTCGATTTCGCCCCTAAGGAAACATTGATCGATGCGATCCCGCAGGCAGCCGTTTTCGTTATGGAAATATTCCAGGTTGACGGTCGGTCCGGCCTCGAAGGTGTACGAGGCGCCTCCCAGTAATTCGAAGTCGCCGTAATCGCCGTGGGCGCCTTCTCCGTAGAGGAGCAGCGCGTCGGTCACGTTCCAGCCGCCGAAAAAGCCGACCCGGTAGCCGGTGTGTTCCCGGTACGAAGGGATGACGGAAAAGTACTTGCCGTCCCCGGTCCAATCGATCTTGAAGGCATAACCCGGCTGAAATTCCTGGCCTTGTGCCGAGCCGTCGGCGAATCCCGCTTGGTTGAGACCGAAACCCTGCTGCCGTCCCAACCGGCCTTCATCCGTATTGGCGATGAACGAAACGGCCCAGGTGGAACTCGGTATCCACACGGCCCGCGCATAGCCGAGTCCGGGAACTTCCACTCTCGGGTTGTTCCGCCCGTTCTCCTTGTTGAACGGGTTGGACGAAGACAGGAGCACCGACGGTCCCCACTGCAGGTTCTCGCGGCCGTAGGAGACGAACAACTCGTCCATCAGCCGATAGCGGGCGAACCACTCGTTCGTGTAGAACTGCGCCAGGCTGTCTTCTTCGCCCTCCGGGAACCCTTCTTCCCAGCGCTGCCACAGGTAGATGAAGCGTTGTTTGATACCCAGTTCCAACCGGCGGAAGTCCAGGTTGAGATCCACGCGCGGGTTGATCGACGCCTGATAAGTGGATATCTCCAGGATATTATTGGGATTCAGGCGCGAATTCATTTCCGGTTCCTGGAAAATTCCGAAAGCCAGGACGTTGATCCGCGAATAGAAGCCGCTCTTGATCTCGTCGAAAATGCTCACCGGCCCCGTGGATACGATCACGGGTTCGGTGGCCGCGGCCGCCGTTCCCGATATTGCGCACATGACAAAAACCCATAGTCCCCACGTTAGTCCACCGTTTTTTTTCATTTCATAAAGAGGTTGAGATTGAATACGTAATCCGGAAGTGGCTCGAACCGAGGCTTGGTGAGGTTGAGATAGGTCACGTCCTCGCTCATCAGTTCGTCGTACATGGTGATCTTGGAAATGAACGGACGCTCCTTTCCGTCGATAAGCACTTTATTGCCGTATTCCATTTCAGCCAGTTTGAATTTCTTTCCCGATACCGTGAAGTACTCCGCTTTCACCCCCACCAGGCGCTTTTTCGAAATCCAGTATTTGATACGATCGTACGTGGTCTTGTCGTTCTTGCTGGTGAGATCGAAAACATAGCATTCCTCGTCGCCCACCGTGTCGTCGGGCAACTGAGCAGCATTGTAGTCCTCGGCGTAATTGGTCGAGGCGATGTCGCCGTAGGCCGCGTTGCCCATCAGTTTCTGGCGCTGCGAAATGGGGACCGCCTTGCTCAGCCCCGGTTTGTAGAACCACATGTTGTTGTTCGACATGAGCAGCTTGTTGCCCTTGTACTTCGGCGGTGCGAGGCTTATTCCGGAGATGTCGAAGCCGCGCGCCTTGATGTCGTAATTCAAAGAGTCGGTACGGCCGTTTTCGATGGACTCTATCACCACTTCCCAGGAAATGCCCAGGAGGTTGCCCCGCGATTGATCCGCCGTCTTCAGTATAGTCTTGACGTCCGGCGAAGCCGACAACGGCGCGGCGGACAGCAATCCGGCCAGGATTAGCAAGCTTCCGAGCAAGAGGGTCGTTCTCATCGTCTTCTCCTTGTACTTTATCTACTCCATCGAAGCGGTCAACTGTCGCTCCTAGGTTCAGGTATGTCCCAGAGCGCCGACGATCTGCATGCGAGCCGCCGTGCGCGCCGGGAGACTGGCTGCGGCCAGGGAAAGAACGATCAGCAGCAGGATGCTGTAGAGCATGTAATCGGGCACCAGGTAGACCTCCAATGGCACCCGGCGGGTGATTTGGGGCGGTATCCAGGTCGGTTTGAAAAATGCGACGCCCGACCAGGTGATCAGGGTGAGGACCATGCCGAGCAGCGATCCAAGAATCCCCAATAACATGCTTTCGGCCGCGAACAGTCCGACGATGCCGCGGCGCTTGAACCCCAGTGCCCGCAGCGTGCCGATCTCGCGGGTCCGTTCCATGATCGCCATGCTGACGGTATTGATCACGCTCATGACGACGATGGTGAACACGATCAGGAAGGTGAACAGGAAGATCACGTCGAACATCTGCTTCACCTTGGTGTAAAAGGTGGAAAGCTCGTTCCAGGTCTTGACTTCCAGCTTCAAGCCTTCTGCCGCCAGTTCTCCGGCCAGCTGGGCGCGCACGGTTTCCGTTGTGTCGTCGTTCGTCAGCAGCAAGGTCAGGCGATCCACGCTGCCGGTATCGTAGAGGCTCTGGGCGAACTTGAGCGAAACCGACATGAGCTTGTCCTCCAGCGCTTCGACCGGGCCATCGAAGAGCTGAAACACCTGGGCGTCGAGCGCGTTGATCTGTCCCGACACGGTGGGCGCCATGGCGACGGCGTCGGAGCCCAAGTCCAGATTAAGCTGCTCCGCCAGTCCCCGGCTCAGGCCGATGCCGTGAATGACGTCGTCCTCCAGGGATTTGCCGTCGAACAACTGGATTTTCCCTATCATCCCGCGGGCATGCTCGTTGATGCGGCGCACGGCGGACGGCACTCGGCCGGCGGCGATGAAGATCGTCGACACCTTCCCGTTGCTCAGAAGTCCCGAAATGTGGAGCTGCGGTGCCACCACCACGATTTCCGGATGCCGGGCCAGCACCTGTTGAATGACTCCCATCTCTTCTTCGTCGATGAGATAACGGGTCGGATCGAGTTTGCCTTCCTGGAGAAAGCCGGTCTTGAAAACGCTGAGATGGCCGTTACCCTGCGCGTAGATGTAGGAATCCTTGAGGCTGGTGAAGATGTAGGCGGTGAATCCGCCCAGGGTGTTGACCGCCGCAAAGCCGAGGCCGATCGCCAGAATCGTGAACAGCGACCGGCGCCGATTGCGGAAGAGATTTCTTAAGGCGAGCTTGATCCAGGTCATCATAAGCCCACCGATCGGTCTAGCCGCATGGCCGGTTGCTCCGGCGACCTGTCATCGATGATCTCGCCGTCGCGCATCTGAATCTGACGCTCCACACGTTCCAGCAGGCGCTGGTCGTGCGTGGAGAACACGAAGGTCGTGCCGTTGTTGCTGTTGAGTCGTCGCATGAGCTCGGTAATCCTCAAGGCGTTTTCGGAATCCAGATTGGCCGTGGGCTCGTCGGCGATCACCAGTGCCGGATCGGTAACCAGGGCCCGCGCGATCGCGACGCGCTGCTGCTGTCCGCCGGAAAGCTTGGCGGGACGATGCGCCGCGTGGTCGTCCAGCCCCACTTCGGCCAGACGCTTGCGCGCCGCTCGCCTTGCCTGTGCCGTGGAAACTCCGGAGATCTGCAGCGGAAGCATGATGTTTTCCAGAGCCGAGAGTACCGGAATCAGATTGAAGCTCTGGAAGACGAATCCGATTCCGCGGTTTCGAAGCTCGCTGCGCTGGTCGTCCGACAGCGCGGCCACATCCTGGCCTTCGAAACGCACCGTACCCGAAGAGCATACGTCGAGCAGCCCGATAAGATTGCAGAGGGTAGACTTGCCGGAACCCGACGGACCCCAGACGGCCACGAATTCGCCCCTATGAATAGACAGATTCACTGTCTTGAGAGCCGTTATACGGCTTTCGCCGAGGTGATAAACCTTCCCGACCTGGCGAAGCTCTACCAGCAGCGGCGGACCAATCCTGCTCATTATTCAATCCTTTGTGTGTTGATGGCGTTTAGGCTTGCCCCGCTTCCGTCTCCGCAGTCGCGGCGCCGGCATAGGCAATGACGAACTCTTCCAGGCGTACCGTCCGTACCATAATCGTTCGGCCGCTGTCTCGATGGACGATGTGGATCAGACCGTCCTCGCCTATGGCCTGCGCCTCGTAGGCTTTCGGCGAGCCGTTCATGCCGAGACCCAGCAACTTGGCGGCGACTTCCTTGGCGCACCACAGGCGGGTGGCCCATTCGTCGGGGTCGCCGCTCGTGTCACGGAGAAGCGAGCGTTCCGATTCGCCGGCCATGGTCTCCACGAAGCTCGGCTGGCGCGGGCGGATCGGTTCGATATCCACGCCCACGGGTCCCGCATGGGCGATGGCGATAGCGCGATGTTCGCTATGGCTGATGCTGAGCTGCGGCAACCGGTTCGCCTCGGGGACCGGCGCCACCTCGGGCTGGCCCTGGTCGTTGTTGCGAATGATCAGGGCGGCCGGGTGCAGCATTTCTTCCGTCCCGGCTTGCCGCGCCAGCCAGTCGCGCACGGCATCCTTGGCTGCGATGCGCCCCAGCAGCCAATGCTGCAGGCCCGGAGCATGCGAGCGCATGTCGGAAAACGTCTCCATCTCGTCCAGATGAAGGCAGAAGCGAGCGAGGAGCGTACTGTCGAAGCCGGCGATGTCTTCGCCTGAGATCATGCGGCAGCTGGCGGAAGGCGGGAGTGCCGGCAGGTCGAGCGCATGGCTCAGCAAATAGCGGGTCGGCAGGCGGCGAAAATTAAGTAGCCGCTTCTCCCAGCGGAACTTCCAGTCCGTCCAGTCCCTGATCCGCATCCAAACGGCGCTCGCGCCGTCCTGAATCTCGATGTCGGCGGAAAGGAGCTTGCCTTCGTCGCGGGTGATTTCGATTCGCACCGGGCATCGTGTTCCCGGCGTCGGGGTAGGCCGGTATAGCTCGAGCTTGCCGATGCCGACGGGAAAGACGTAGCGCTCTTTTTCCATGGCCCAGATTCCGATCAATTGTCCGACCGCATCGAGCAACGCCGGCTCGGTCAGAAACTGGGGCTTGCGTATGGATCGGAACATGATCTCGGGCGCTTTGACCACCAACTCGCCGGCGGCGCCCCGATCGCCCAGCACGATCTCCCCGACCAGGCATTGATACACGGGTCCGTGGAATAAGTGGCGGCCCCGGTAAATTTCCTCGGCGCTTTTGGGATAGAGACGGGCATTGGCGAACTCCGTGAAGCTGAGCTCGAGATCGAGACGATAGTAGGGCGCGAACAGGACGCGAGCCTGGATCGCCGGAGTCGCTTGGTCTTCGATATGGATGGCGGCGGCGATATTGCAAGTGTTCCGTTCGGCATCCCATTGCTCGAAACGGGCCGAAATCCGGAGACACAGGCGGTCGGTGTCGGCCAGCTCGATCCAGCGCGTGGCCTTCACGTCCTCGAAGCCGATCAGCCCGTAGCCGGGTGCGAGGCAGGCAGCCGTTTCCGCCAGGATCTCCAGGCTTAGGGTCATGGGAACTACCGGCAGACAGGCGAATAGCGGTTTCACCCCGGGCGCATGGACGAAGGCGTGATCCGCGAGATGCAGATCCTCGTCCAGGGTCAACTCGCGCTCCACGGTAATCGACCGGCCGGGCACATGATCGAGAATGCGCCCGATGAAGGGCAAAACGGGCTCGTCGCCGCGTTCCGCATTTTGCCTGGTCCAGTCCTGTGCCGCCGATGCCGGGTCGAACGCATCCCTCGGCTCGTCGGTTGTCGCCGTCGATTCGGCTGGGGAAGGTTCTGGAGTTTCGAGCTCCCTCAGTGACTCCACCTCGTATACCCGCCCGATCAAGGGCGGAAGATCGCTTTCCGTTGCGCGGCTCGATAGTTCCTTCATGATCAGACCTTTTCCAAAACGAGACCCGTAATCGTGAGTCCCGGTCCAAAACCCAGGCAGACGACGCGTCTCCCGCGGGGAATCGACTTGTCGTCCAGGATCGCTTTCAGGATATGCGGCACGGTCGCAGAAGACATGTTGCCGTTCTCGCGGAATACCTCCTTGCTGACCTCCACCTGATCTTCCCGCAGACCCAGTTCGTCCTGAATGTGTTCCACGATCTTCGGCCCGCCCGGATGAATGGCAAAGGTCAGTCCATCCTTCTCCGTGTCGAAATCGATCTCTACCCGCCGCAATAATGACTGGACGAAAGACCGGATGTGCTTCTTGAGGACCACGGGCACCATGACCGACAGGGTCATGTGGAATTGATGAGACCCCGGCACCCAGGTCATGTCCTCGGCGGAATCGGGCAGGAGATGTTCGTTGAACGCCAGGACCTTGAGGCCGGGAATTTTTCTCTCACGCGCCACCGGTTCCGGATACATCGAGTAGCGGATGAATCCGTCCGCGAACAAGGTCATGGTAATGATGTTCTCGGCACGGAAGTCCTCGATGTTGTTGTGGATCGACAGCAGTTCGGTGTGGATGATGTCCACCCGCTCCTTGGGCGGAGTCACCAAGCATTGCGAGGACGACAGAAAACCGTGCGCCATCTTGATGGCGGGGAAGGCGCCGTAGCAGCCCATGTGATAGCTGTGTGTGACCGTGGTGTCGAACCATTCCTTCCGTGCGACCATGCGCTCGACCGGGCTCGGCGCCAGGTAACCGGAGCAGGTCACGTGAATGACATCGTCCGGCGCTTTGGCCCCGTCGTCGTACATCTGGTTCAGACATCCGTCGACCACCTTGCCGTAGCTCTCGTGCCGGGCTTTGAGGTCCACGCCCTTCGGATCGTTCTTGTCCTTGAACAACTGTAAGTGCTCATACTCGGGCTCCGCCAACGTGAACTCGCCATCCGAGAAGCGGATATCGGTGAGGCGGGGAAAGAACACCAATTGCCGGCGCTTGATATGGGAAGGCGAGAGCGCGTACTTGTCCAGCTTCTCTTTCACTTCCCTGTGAACCCGGCGGAAGCCTTCCTTGTCGCAGATGTCATTGTTCAGGCAATAAGCCTTGGCGAAACCGAAGGCCGCCAGTTCGAGAGTGATGCGCTGCGGGACGGGTTTCGATACTCTCACCGGGGTGAAGTCCGCCAGTACCGCACTGTGTAGATTTGCCATATCCATATGCTCCGTTTACTCCTTGTCGGGTTCACTTAGGGGATTTGGTCGAGCGGTCGCGAGGCATCACGCCACCGCCGGTGTCAAAACGGTCGAATCGACCGCGCGCCGCGTGGTTTCATCGCGCGCCGAGGAGCGTCCGAGTCCGGCGGCGATCGCCTCGATGCTCGCTGCGATCACGAGTTCAGGCTCCTGCCGGTCGCGGCGTTCCAATACTTCCAGGCAATGCCGAACCCCGGTTTCTACCGGGATCGGGCGGATGTTCCGGGAAGCATAGAGCTTGCGCAGTTCGTCGTTCACCATGCCGGAGTCCCAAGGACCCCAATTGATCGAGACGGTGTGGACGTTCGGCCACTCCACTGTCAGTCGGTCGGCCAGCTTGTTCAATACCTCGTTGGCCGCGCTGTAGTCGCATTGGCCCACGTTGCCGAACCGGCCGGCGACCGAGGAAAAGAGCACCACGAACTTCAGCTTTGACGGGTCCAGCTTCCGGGCCATGGTCAGCGCCGGAGTGACCTTGGTGTCATAAACCGCGTCGAAGGATTCCGCCGTCTTGGCGCGGATCAGTTTATCGTCGATGACGCCTGCGCCGTGGAGCACGCCGTCGATTCGTCCCCAGCGCGCATAGATGTCGTCGATCAATTGTCCGAAAGCAGCGCTATCGCGCACGTCCAAAGCATGGTAATCGACTTCTGAGCCGGATTCCTTGAGGGCGGCCAGGTTGGCGCGGATCTGTCGTTCCTTGAGAACTCGTCTGAGTGCGGCCTCGACCTCGGCCGGTTTGACCTTACCGCTCTCGCGCCTCATCTCTCCGATCAGAAATTGCCGCAAGGCATCCGGATCGGCGATATTTCGGGTGGATGCCGATTCAGGCTCGGGCATCGGACTCCGTCCCACCAGCACCAGCCGCAGGCGCCGATTTCGCGTCAAGCCTTTGGCGATATCGGCGGTGATGCCATACGCTCCGCCCGTGACCAGAACCACGGCGCCGGAGTCCAGCTCCAGTTCCGGCCTGATGGTGCCATGGTCCGGGCGCTGTTGCAGATCGAGCCGCCAGCGTCCCTCCCTGGTGTGGCCTATTTCCAAGGTTTGATCGTCCGGGCGCAATTCCATCAAGACCCGTTCGATCGACTGGCTGGTCCCCAGGCTCGGATCAAGATCGATGCACTTTACCTTTAGATGCGGCCATTCGCGGGCGGCGCACTTGGCAACCCCGAGGGTGCCCGCTCGCTCTGCCTCGAACAGCCGAGACCGTTTCAGGCCGAATTGTCCGTCCAATGCGGTCAGATTGATCAGCCAGCCGCCCCCGGCCCGAACGTTCTCCTTGAAGTCCTGTTCCAGAGCTTTCAAGGTCAGGAACAGTGCCCGCGCCTCCGAGGGCCGATAGTCCTCGCTGCCTTCTGGCGTCTCCGCGCTCAATAGATTGATCAGCCCGCCCAGCGGTTTCCCGCCGGCTTTAAGGAAATCGCGCAAGCCGTCCAAGCCTTTGGGCGAGGACAAATCGACTTCCAAGCGATCACCGTCCAGGGCGCGGGTTTCGCGACCCGGGACAAGCTGCCGCGTGACATAGCCGATGCTGTTCAGCGCGTTACGAAGCGCCTCGCTGAGCTCGGAGGCATGCCCCAGCAACAGCATCATGGATGGCGTGCCCGGATTGATGACCGTTCCCCCTTCGAGCGGAGCGGGAGCGGGCTTCACGACGTAACAGGCCACGCAGTCCGGTTGTTTGGCACCAGCGGTAGACTCCACCATCTCAACCGGCGAGATCGATGGTGGAGTCTGCAATTTTTTTGGCGAATCGGCGCCTCCCTGCGCTGGTTTCGGTTCCCGCAGCCGGTCGTACCAGGCGATGATCTCGTTCAAGGTCTTGAGACCCGACAGCTCTTCGAGCACCGTTTCCTCGTCACGTCCTTCCAGCAGGTTATGGTGGTCTTTCAGGGCACTGAAAACTTCGATCCGTTTGATGGAGTCGATGCCGAGATCGGCTTCCATGTGGGCATTGAGATCGAGCATGTCTTCCGGATAACCGGTGCGCTCCGATACCGAGCGGAGCAGATCGGCCTTGAACTGCTCGGTGGGCGCGAGCCCGGTGCCGCCGGCTGCCGGCGCCTTCACCGCCACAAGCGGCGCGGTGTCGCCACCGCCGGTGGGTTTGGCGGAGACCGGTCCGCCGCTACGGACGGCGGGCGTCGGAATGACGGACAACGGCCGTTCCCCTGCCGCTTCGGCGGGACCCGCGGTACGAAGCTGAAGCGGCAAAACGGGTGCCGGCGGCACGCCGTTCAGAACCGCTCCGCCGGACGCGGCCGCTGTCGCGACCGGTTGCGCTTGTGCCATCGAGGAGATTTCGGGCGATGCGACCGTCCACTGCTGCGCCGACAACGATGCGCCCGCCAGGTTGGCGTGCAGAAAATCCAGGAAGGAGCACAAGGTTCTTTGTTGCTCGCGCTGCAGATCGATGAGCTGGGCGACGCAGTTCTGGATCAACGAGAATCTCGGATCTGATCCCGCCGGGATTCCCTCTGCTGGCGGCCCCAAAGCCGGCTTCGCGGAGTTGGATGCTTCATGGTTCATCACGGAATACCTCCTTGTGTTGGTTGGAAGATCTTGCACCACGGCCAAGGACGGGCGCGCGCCCGCGGCCTGAGTTGGCGCCATATCGGTGGAAGCCGCCGGGGATTTCAATCCTGTCGGCAACGGCACGACATTCTTGGATGTGTCCGCCGAGTCGTGCCAGGGTACCGCCCGGCCGCCGTTGACCCGCCAAATCAGCGGTCCCGGATTGGCTTTCGCCCGAGCCTGGGCGAACAGCTCCGGCAGCGGACGGTCCGTCAGCCCGCGGTGTCTGAACCAGGTTTCGAAGCGTACCGGAACGCCCAGCGCGAACAGTTGAGTCAGAAGGTGGGAGAGCTGGAGCCAGCCGGGGCGCCCCGGAGCGTCGAGACCCAGAGCGGTGTGCGGCCGATCGGCCAGGATGCGGTCGACGAGTCCGCTCAGCACCAGACCGGGACCGATCTCCAGAAAAATCCGGGCTCCCGCGTCGTAGAGACGGTTCACCTCCTCCACGAAGCGCACCGGCTCGGCCAGATGGCGGGCTAGCAGTGCCCGGATTTCGGCAGGCTCGTCCGGATAGCGATCGGCCGTGGTATTGCTGAAGATCGGGAACTCGGGAGAGCGGAAGTCGATCTTGGCCAATTCGGCGGCGAGTACGGCGCTGGCATCGGCCATGGCGGCGCAATGGAACGCGCCTCTGACCGCCAGTTTGGTTACGCGTAGAGAGTTCTTGGCCAATACCGCCGCCGCCTCGTCGATGGCTTCAGCCGGGCCGGCGATGATGGTCTGGTCCGGAGCGTTCAAATTGGCAATGCAGACGGCAAGTCCGTGCTCGGCGATCAGCTTTTCGAGCCGAGCGCCATCCGCGTCCACGGCGGCCATTGCCCCTCGGGAACTTTGTCCCGCGTCGGCGGCGATGCGTCCGCGAACTTCCGAGAGCCGGATCAGGTCGTCGCGATCGAGAGCGCCGGCGGCGCACAAGGCGACGTATTCCCCGTAGCTGTGGCCAGCCGTGAAATCGGGATGGACGCCATAGTTCTTGAGCAGTTCGAACGCCGCCAGCTCGACCGCGCCAAGCGCGGGTTGCGCGATCTGCGTTGCATTCAATGCACTCTGTTGCCGTTCCCGTTCCTCGTCGCTGAACGCCGGCAGCGGATAAATGAATCGGGACAGCGGCTGAGGCAGGCGCTCGGCGAGGAGAGTATCTGCCCGCTCGAAGAAGCCGTGCAGTTCGGGCTGCGTTGCGACCAGATCGCGCAGCATGTTGATCTTCTGCGATCCCTGGCCCGGGAAGACAAAGCATAAGCCACCTGCGGCGTCGGACTCCCGATAATAAATGCCTTGAGGATGCCTGATCTCCGCTTTGTCATTATCGCGCAACTCGCGAAGAGCTAAATCGAGCTTTTGCCTGAGATCCGCAACCGACGTGGCGACCATGGCCAGCCGGCAGGCGCGGACGCCCGCGCCGGTTCCCGTTTTGACTTGTTCCGATTGCAGCGAATACGCCAATTGGGCGAGATCGAGATGTTCGGTATATTCGAGTCCCTGCTGCAGGCGTTCCACCGCGTGAACGATGTGAGAACGATTCGGTCCAAAAAAAATGAAGGGTTCGGCGTCACGGGGATTCAGATCGATTGCATCGGTGTCCCGGTAGTCGCCGCCGTATTCTTCCAGTACTGCATGGAAGTTGGTACCTCCGAAACCGAAGGCGCTTACGCCACAGCGTCGCGGATGTCCGTCAGGGTGAGCGAACCAAGGCCGGGTTTCGGTATTGATATAAAAGGGACTGTTTGTGAAATCCACGCGCGAATTGGGCGTTTCGACACCCAAAGTCGGTGGCAGAACGCGATGTTTCAGCGCCAAGGACGCCTTGATCAGCCCGGCAAGACCGGCGCTGACCTTGGTGTGGCCAATCATCGATTTCACCGAGCCGATGGCGCAGGACTGGGGCGCCGGATTGCATTCGCCGAAGGCAGTGTTGATGGATTCGATCTCCGACTTGTCGCCTACGGCGGTACCCGTGCCATGAGCCTCGATCAAACCGACCGTCGACGGATTCACCCCGGCGTCCTCGTAGGCGCGGCACAATGCACGCACCTGGCCTTGCGGATGAGGCGCGGTAAGGCTGCGATTGCGTCCATCGCTGGAAGCGCCGATCCCCTTGATGACGGAGTAGATTCGATCGCCGTCCCGTTCGGCGTCGCTCAGGCGCTTGAGCACCAGTGCCGCGACGCCCTCGCCGATAGCGATGCCGTCCGCACTGTCGTCGAACGGCCGGCATCGCCCGCGGGGCGAAAGGGCATGAGTTTGGGCGAACGCCATGAAAGCCACGGCATTATTGGTGCCGTCGATGGAACCCACCAGGGCCACGTCGGCGTCGCCATTTCGCAATTGCTTGATTGCCACGTCCAGCGCTGCGAGCGACGAGGCGCAGGCGGCGTCGACCGCGAAGTTGGTTCCTCCGAGATCCAAGCGGTTAGCTACCCGGCCGGCCACTACATTGCCGAGGAAGCCGGGGAACGAATCCTCGGTCCAGTTGGGAAGCTCGCGCTCGTAAAGAGTTTGCATGATGTGCTTCCGGGTCGCCTCGGGCAGCCCCGGAACCTTGGGCAGATAATGGGCCAGCAAGGTGCGGAAGATATAAATCGTGCCGAGGTCGTTCATTCCCCCGGAAGCGAATATGGCCGAGGTCCGCTCCTTGGGGAACGGGCGGCGGTCGAGCCCGGCGTCTTCCAGGGCGCGCTTCGCCACGTACAGAGCCAGGAGCTGCATCGGTTCGATGGAGCGCAGAGCGGCCGGGGGAATACCGAACACCGTGGGGTCGAATTGGACGTCGTCGAGGAAACCGCCCCATTTCGAGTAGCTCTTGTCCGGCGTTCCGCGCTTGGGGTCGAAGAAATCGGCCGGACGCCAGCGGTCGTCGCTGACCTCCCGGATGGTGTCCACCCGCCGGAGGATGTTCTGCCAGTACTGGCGCACGTCGCCCGCCTTGGGCAGCAGGCAGGCCATACCGATGATGGCGATATCATCCCGGTTCTGTCGCCGCGTCCAGCGTTTCGCCTCGGGCTCGTGCGCTGCGCCGGCAAGCAGTTCCTGGCTGCCCGTGGCGACCGCAGTGTGAAGCTCGGCGATCGTAAGGGTATTGTTCCTCAGCCGCGCGACTTCGCCCAGCATGTACATGCCCTCGCGCCGTTGCGTCTGGACATTTACCTTGACATACCGGTCGTCCGGGGCTGTTGCCGCGGACTGGCTCTTATGAGCGATACCCTTGGATGCGATGCGCAGTCGGCCGATGTTGAGCAGTTCGAGCACCTTCAGCGTGCGCTCTTCGGATTCCAAAGCCATTTGCAGTTCGCGCCGCGTCCGGTTGAACTCGTCGCAGAATTCCGTCTTGGCGCAACGGGTATAGATTCCGACGCCGGATTGGAGCAAGGCGGTTTCTCGGCAGGCGATCGCCTGGGCCTGAAACTCGTTCACGATCGCGCCGGTGTGGACGATTTCTTCGGTGAAGAGGTATGCCGTGCCCATGACGACCCCGATACTCATGCCGCGGGCGACGAGCGGCGCCGCCAGGACCGAAAGCATCGCAGCCGAAAGCTCGTCGTGGATTCCGCCGGCGAACAGCACCTGAACCGACTCGGGATCCTCCAGCTCGGCCGCAGTCAGGACTTCGATGGCCGATTCCCAGAGGATGAAGCTGGTGCGCGGACCGGTGTGTCCGCCGCATTCGCTGCCCTCGAAAATAAATTTGCGGGCGCCTTCCTTGATGAAGCTGTTAAGCAGCCCCGGCGAAGGTACGTGCAGATAGGTCATTATCGAGAGCGCTTCCAGTTCGCGCGCCTGACTCGGCCTTCCGCCGGCGACGATGGCGAAGGGGGGCTTGATTTCGCGGATGACATCGAGCTGTTCCTGACGCAGTTCCAGCGGCATGAAGCCGAGCAGCCCCACACCCCAGGGGAGATCGCCCATGAGTTTGCGGGTGCTGCTCAACAATGTTTGGATTTGCGGTTTGCGCATGACGGACAGGGCGAGAAACGGAAGCCCTCCGGCGTCCGCCACCGCCTTCGCGAACTGGGCGGTATCGCTGACCCGCGTCATCGGACCCTGAACGATAGGAAACCGGGTGCCGTGTTTGCGCGCCAGAGGCGAGTCGGCGGACAAGGCCTGGTGCGAGCGCGCTTGCTCGATCAGCGAATCCATGCTTTCTTTCACAGCGGTGAGGATGCGGCCTACGGTGCCGTAGCGCTTGGCCAAAGGAGCTGCGAACGCGATATCCTGCCCGAGAGGCAGCAACGCGTCTTCGGTTTCTCCGAGGCGCTGTACCAGCAGGTCCCGCCAGGGTTCACCGCGAACCACCCGTTGCTCCAGTTCCTGGAGCTTATCGCGGCCGGAGCGTGCGAACAGCCGAAACGGGGCTTCTTCCGGTGCGAGCAGAATCGTTTCGCTGCCGTCCAACTGGCTCCACATGCCGCGCAGATTTGAATGAGCGAGCGGGCTTTCGTCGGTCAGCCACAGTTGTTCGCACAATACGACGCCGTTCGCGCCGGCGAGCGCCGCCGCTGCAGCGCTGCGCAGCCCGATTCCGCCTTGAATCCAGTAGGGAATGTTCAGCCGTCCCTTGAGCTCCTGCAGCAGAATGAAAGTCGAGTGGCGACTAACCGATCCGCCCGCTTCATGGCCTTTGACGATCAGTCCGTCGCAGCCGGCGGCGATGGCGGCCTGGGCCGACGGGAAATCATGGACTTCGACGAAAACTCGGCGGGCGATGGATTTGACTCGCTTCCGCAGAGCAGTCAGTTCGGCCGGTGTCGAACCGGCGAGGACAAGGATGGGAACTTGGTATGGTAGGAGTTCGGAAAGTCGGTTGAGGTCTCGGGCTGCCAATCCGAGTACGTCCCAGCGGACCCCCCACTGCGCCGATTGGCTGGCGGCGGACGCCAGGCTGTCAAGCGCCGACGACAATGCATCTGGCATCTCCCGGTAGCCTAGATCCAAGATCCCGATTCCGTGGGCTCTTACGGCCGCGATGGCAATCTGCGGATCAAGACAGTGTGCCGGCGTGATAGCAATAAGCGTTTCCATCCGTTCACCTCCTATGTGATGGATACTTTCCCTAGCTGGAATTCAGATCCTGAAGCTTAGGCGAGCAGGATTTTCCTGAACCCCAGGCATTGCACGCAAAGATAACTTAGAAGAAGCGAGCTAAATCAGTTGCGTGAATTTATGTAAAAACAAGGGGCTAAAAGCCCAATTGTTTCTCAATCCAGTCATTGCGAGCTGATCATACCCAAATTCTCAAAAAAGCAAAAGTACATTTTGCCGTTGACAAGTGCGCCTTAAATTTGTGATTGTGGACTCCGCTAGAAACGGAGCGCGATTATGGACAATCGAATCTCGATTGAGAAACTCATGGAATATGTCGTTCCTGTGACCGAGTCCGGGTGCTGGATATGGATTGGGTCAATGCAGGAGGACAGTAGGCGCATGAACGCAGAGTGGGAAAACGTGCATCCGGACGAGTACTTCTGGGAAGTCCATTTCGGACACATCCCGACTGGACAGTGCGTTTGCCACAAATGCAACGTTCAATGTTGTGTCAACCCTAGTCACCTGTGTCTCAAGGCCACGGAAGGGGTATCCGGCGAGACAGCTTAATCCATTCGAGCCATCACCGACCCGGGCACCGCCCGGATCAGCGGCGGCTTGGCTTAATTCTACCTGGCGGCTTTTTGAATGAGCCCCCGTTCGTAATGCTGCTTGATATCTACGTTGTAGCTTCCGTTTTTCAGCATCGTCTTGACTCGATAGGGTTGCCCACAGGGATCCAGGTCGATTTTCGCCAGATCGACGATGCGATGGGGCTGCGGATTTTTTTCCGAATCGAGCAGCATGATGACTTTCGGTTTGAGTTTTTGCCGAGGGTTGACTTCGATAACGAGGGCTACTTCCTCGTTGCTCATTTCGACGAGGCTTCCGGCCGGGTAGATGCCTAGGCATTCGATGAATTTCGATGCTAGTTCGGCATCAAGATGCTTTCCGCTCTCTTTGTAGAGAATCGCGATCGCCTCCATGTGAGTACGCCCCGATTGATACACGCGATCGCTGGTGACGGCGTCGTAGGTATCGGCAACGGCGACGATCCGGGTAAAAGAGGGGATTTCGGCATCGGTGAGGCCGGTGGGATAACCGGTTCCGTCGAGGTTTTCGTGATGCTGGTAAGCGACCTCGATGGCACCGGGATAGATGCCGTGGGAGGACATGAGTATTTCTCGGCCGTGCACGGTATGCGCCTTTACCAGAGTCATTTCTTCATCGGAGAGCCGCCCCGGTTTGTTGAGGACCTCCAGGGGGACTCTCATCTTGCCCATGTCGTGCATGAGCCCGGACAAGCCGAGATTCCGTAGCTCGTCGACGGACATGCCCAAGTGGCGGCCGAGCACGATCGAGAAGATACAGACGTTCATGGAGTGTTGGGACGTGTACTCGTCCCGATTCTTGAGCTGGGTCAACAGCAGCATGGCGTCGGGATTCTTGTAGACGCTGTCCACGCATTCGGAAACGGCCTCTTTTGCAAGCTGAATATCGAGGCCGCGACCGAAGCGGATTTCGTCCATGAATGTCTTGACCAGCTTGCTTGTCTGCTTATGCGTGTTTTCGGCGTTGTCGATCTCTTGTTCGACGGATAGGTGCTTTTCGGGCGGGGCGGCGGTCCACGATATGGACGAGGATTTGGCGGGCTGCTGCGTGTGCTCCGTTTCCGGATATTTTGTTTGGTAGGAATCGATGTAGACGTAATCGCAGACCTTCCGAACGGCTTCGATGTCCGCTTGTGTCGCGAGCATGAATCCTTGAAACAGAAACGGTGAATCCAGCCAAGGACGATCGAGTTCGCATACATACATCCCGATCTTCAGATCGCCGACGGGCACCTTGACCTTACCCAGGGTGGTTATTCCGTGAGAATCAAAAGACTTGTCCATAGGAGGCATTCCAAAAACAATCCGAAAGGCACGATTATTAATCAGGCCCGTAAATACCCTCCTGGTATTTCGGGCCGCCGCCCAGGCCGGTACACGCCCGGCCTGGGCTCACGCGGTTTGTCGCCGCGCCGGGGCATCCCTGCCCCGGATTAACCCGGCCTATATTTATAGGCCGGGTTAATAACAAGTATAGTTGGTGTGATTTTTGAGAATCGTGCTTAAGCCGGTTGGTGCCGATGTCGCT
>NZ_JBDIVO010000060.1:0-19403 GCF_039794385.1 Methylocaldum sp.
CGTAAGGATGCGGTCGGAAACAGATCTGACGACAATTGTGGACACTTATCCGGATGCTGCAGGTTTTCTGTTGGACGCATGGCATTCGGATGCCAAGGGGGGGACCGGGCATCGCTTCGACTGGGACTTGATTCCGAAGGAACTCCGCCGATCGGTGATCTTGGCCGGAGGGCTTGCTCCTGATAACGTCGTGGAAGCCTTGCGGACGGTGCAGCCTTATGCCGTCGACGTATCCAGCGGTGTAGAAGCAGGCAAGGGCATCAAGGATGCCGATAAAATGGCGGCGTTTCTAGAACAGGTACACGAATATGACCATAGAGTACACATCGACTGAATCGTACAACCTGCCCGACGAGCGGGGCCACTTCGGGCCCTATGGCGGCGTATTCGTTGCCGAAACCTTGATGTATCCGATTCAGGAGTTGAGGGACGCGTATTATCGCTACATGAAAGATCCCGAGTTCCTTGCGGAATTAGATTACGATCTCAAGCATTACGTGGGGCGCCCTTCGCCGATCTATTACGCGGAGCGCCTTAGTTCAATGCTGGGTGGCGCGCAAGTTTTCTTCAAACGCGAGGATCTCAATCACACCGGTGCCCATAAGGTCAACAATACCGTAGGACAAGCTTTGCTCGCTAAACGTATGGGCAAACAGCGCGTTATAGCCGAGACCGGCGCCGGACAGCACGGCGTGGCTACCGCTACAGTCGCCGCCCGCTTGGGAATGGAGTGCGTGGTTTATATGGGGGCTGTCGACGTCGAGCGCCAGGCCCTCAATGTGTTCCGCATGAAGTTGCTCGGCGCGACCGTGGTGCCGGTGGAATCCGGTTCGAAAACCCTAAAGGACGCGCTCAACGAGGCCATGCGCGATTGGGTTACGAATGTGGACAATACCTTTTATATCATCGGCACAGTGGCCGGTCCTCATCCTTATCCGGCCATGGTTCGCGATTTTCAGGCGGTCATAGGCCGCGAAGCCAGACAGCAGATGAAGGAACTCACCGGTAGCTTGCCGGACGCGCTGGTAGCTTGCGTCGGAGGCGGTTCGAACGCCATAGGCCTGTTCTATCCCTTCATAGACGAACACGGCGTATCGATGTACGGTGTCGAGGCGGCGGGCGAGGGCATTGCGACCGGTCGCCACTCGGCTCCTCTGAGCGCCGGCAAACCAGGCGTTCTGCACGGCAATCGCACCTATCTCATGGAGGACGAGGATGGCGAGATCATCGAAACCCATTCGATTTCAGCCGGCCTCGATTACCCCGGCGTGGGTCCGGAGCATTCCTGGTTAAAGGACAGCGGTCGGGCCGCATACGTCAGCATCACCGATGACGAGGCGATGGAGGCCTTTCACACGCTGACCCGGATCGAAGGCATCATTCCGGCGCTGGAATCCAGCCACGCCGTGGCTTACGCCATGAAGCTCGCGCCCACCATGAGCAAGGATCAAAAAATCCTGGTCAACCTATCGGGACGCGGGGACAAAGACATCAACACCATTGCAAGGCGCGAAGGAATTACCCTGTGAGCCGTTTGACCGCCAAGTTCCAGACTTTAAAACAAGCCAACCGGAAAGCTCTCATTCCTTTCATCACGGCGGGCGATCCCCATCCGGATTTCACGGTTCCGGCGATGCACGCGATGGTGGAGGCCGGGGCCGACATCATCGAACTGGGCGTGCCTTTCTCCGATCCGATGGCGGATGGTCCGGTCATCCAAAAGGCCAGCGAGCGAGCTCTTCTGCACAAGATGAGCCTTCGCCGCGTGCTGGACATGGTAGAAAAGTTCCGTTCGAACGATAGCGAGACTCCTGTCGTTCTCATGGGGTATCTCAACCCGGTCGAGTGCATGGGGTACCGCGCGTTCGTCGACAGGGCCAGGAGCGCTGGCGTCGACGGCGTTCTTACCGTGGACATGCCTCCCGAAGAATCGTCCGACCTGTTGTCGCTTTTGGAGCAAGCCGGTATCGATCCGATCTTTTTGCTCGCCCCCAACAGTACCGATGAGCGGATACGCAAGATGGGCCAGTTGGGGCGGGGCTATTTGTATTACGTCTCTCTGAAAGGTGTCACCGGCGCCTCGCATTTGGATTTGAGCGATGTCCGGCGTAAGCTTTCCGAAATTCGCGCGCTGACGGATCTGCCGCTGGGCGTCGGGTTCGGCGTCAAGAACGCCGAGATCGCGGCCACGATCTCCAAATTTGCCGACGCGGTGGTAGTGGGCAGTGCGCTGGTCGAGAAAATCGAGGTTGCACGGGGCGACTCCGGGCGAGCGCTCAACGATATCGTCGATCTGTTGAAATCCATGCGTACCGCGATGGACGCATCTTTTTAGCGAGAGTCATCACCTTGAGCTGGTTTCACAAATTAGTACCTTCGAAAATCCGCACGGAAGCGTCTACGAAAAGCGCGATCCCCGAAGGCTTGTGGAGCAAATGTCCGGCCTGCAACGCAATTCTGTACCGGTCGGAAGTCGAACGGAATCTGGAGGTTTGCCCGAAGTGCGGCCATCACATGCGCATCAGCGGGCGCAAGCGCCTGCATCTGTTTCTCGACCCCGGCAATCGCCTGGAAATCGGCGAAGGACTTACGCCCGTCGATCCGCTTAAGTTCAAAGACAGCAAGAAGTACAAGGATCGCTTGGTTCAGGCGCAAAAAGCCACCGGCGAAAAGGACGCGCTGATCGTCGTCGCCGGTCAGCTCCAAGGCCGGCCATTAGTCGCTGCCGCATTCAATTTCGAATTCATGGGCGGTTCCATGGGGTCGGTCGTGGGAGAGCGCTTCGTGCGGGGCGTCAATCACTGCCTGGAGCAGGGAATTCCATTGGTCGTCTTCAGCGCCAGCGGCGGCGCCCGTATGCAGGAATCCTTGTTGTCCCTGTTTCAAATGGCGAAAACCAGCGCTGCCTTGGCGCGGTTGGCCGATGCGGGCATTCCTTTCATTTCCGTGATGACCGATCCGACGATGGGAGGCGTATCAGCCAGTTTGGCCATGCTGGGCGACATCAACATCGGTGAGCCGGGCGCTCTGATCGGGTTTGCGGGACCGCGCGTGATCGAACAGACGGTCCGCGAAAAACTGCCGGAAGGATTTCAGAGAAGCGAGTTTTTGCTCAATCACGGCGCTCTGGACATGATCGTCGATCGTCGGGAGATGCGCGAAAAAATCGCGTCCCTGTTGTCGATACTGGCCTTTGAAAAGCCGGCTGCCGCCAGTATCGAGGCGGTCGTCGTCGAAAAGCGCGTCGAAAGACCCGAAATGCTTGCCGCGGCTTATACCTCTCTTTCTGCCGAAGAACTTACGGGCAACGAATAGTTCATGCGTTTCAAAACGCTGGCTGATTGGCTGGCCTGGCAGGAGACCCTGCACCCGAAGTCTATCGACCTCGGCTTGTCCCGCGTCAAAATGGTCCATGGACGGCTTGGTCGTCGCGAAAAGCCGCCTTTCACCATCACCGTCGGCGGCACAAACGGAAAAGGCTCATGTGTAGCGATGCTGGACGCGATTTTACGCCAGGAGGGCTACCGGGTCGGCACATATACGTCGCCGCATCTTCTACGCTATAACGAGCGAATCCGTATTGACGGGGAACCCGTCAGCGACGACCGGATTTGCGACGCGTTCGAGCGTATTGAACGGGTGCGCGACGAGACGACTCTCAGTTTCTTCGAGTTCGGCACCTTAGCGGCGCTCGATATCTTCGCTACCGCCGATCTGGACGTACAAGTGCTCGAAGTCGGTTTGGGCGGTCGTCTGGACGCCGTCAATATCATCGACGCGGATGCGGCCCTGATTGCCAGCATCGACCTCGATCACCAGGATTGGTTGGGTGAAACCCGCACGGCCATAGGGCTGGAGAAAGCCGGTATTTTTCGACCCGGCAGACCCGCGGTCATCGGAGACAGCGATGTGCCGGAGGCCGTGGTCCGATATGCCGAGGAGGGTGGCGTGCCGCTTTCGTATGCGGGGCGGCATTTTATGTATGAGGTGTCCGGCGACGGATGGAACTGGCTGGGGCGAAACACCCAGCTGGCCGATTTGCCGTTTCCGGCGCTCCAAGGTAGTCACCAATTGATCAATGCGTCGGCTGTGTTGGAAGTCTTGCAGAGGATCGAAACCCACATGCCCGTATCAGCGGCGGCCGTTCGGAATGGGTTGAGAAATGTCACTTTGGCCGGACGGTTTCAGTACATCCCTGGAAGTGTTCCTGTATTATTGGACGTGGCGCACAATCCTCAGGCGGTGAGGGTATTGGCGGAATATCTGGGCTCCCGGTTTGGCGGGAAAACCATACATGCAGTCTTCGCCGTTATGCGCGACAAGGACGTTCTCGGGATTATCACTAACATAAAAGACCTGGTCGAGCATTGGTATTTGGCTCCCCTCAAAATGCCCCGGGCAGCGACTGCCGATCAACTTTTAGCTATTTTCGACAGTCTTGGCGTTTCAGCAGTCCGGTCTGGGTTCGCCGATGCTGCAGCGGCATTCGGTGCCGCCAAACAGGACGCGGAAAACGATCACCTCGTGCTCGTGTTTGGCTCATTCTTTCTAGTTTCCGAGTATTTGGCTCAAATGAGCTGAGTCCGAGGTATTCATGGATCAGCAACTGAAACAACGTCTCATCGGCGCTATCATCATTGTTTCTCTGGTAGTTATTTTCGTGCCCATGCTGTTCGAGGAACGGCAGGACGATCTAAGCGCTGCCGGCTCCGGCGAGATTCCGGCACTTCCCAAAGAGGTTGAAGCCAAGGCCATCGAGCTGCCGAACTCGGCAGCCGATGTTGCTCCGTCGGAGGAGAGCGAAAGCACTAGTACGGGTTATCGGATAATCCCCTTGACCGATGGCGATTCGACCGCCGCGGAAAGCGAGCAGTCCGCTTCTGCCGAGTCCGGCGAAAAGCCCGAAAATCGGGCGGCTTCTATAGCGGATAGTGAACCGACGGTTGCCGATGAGGATGTTTTGAAAGCCACGGGCGATGCGCAAACTAGTCGCGCAGCCGATCCCGCTGAATCGGACAAAGCGCAAGTGGCTAAAACCGATGAACCGGCAAAAGCCGCCGGAGTTAGCAAATCAAAACAGGCTCTCGCCAGAAAAAGCAAACTCGAGCCGACAACCCTGACGGTCAATTCGGAAGAGGGCGCCGTTGATACGATGCCGCCGGAGCAGCCCGCCGCACTGCCTAAGGCGAAACCAAAAGCCCCGCCCGCGAAACCGATCGAAAAAGGATCGAAGAAGTCCGAGACGACAAGAGCTGCCGAATCGGCTAAATCTGCGTCGTCTCCGGTGAGTCCCCAAAAACCGGCGCAGATCAAGCCTTCATTGGATAATTCGAAGGCGGTACCGTCCGAAGCGGTTTCAAAAGCTCCTGAAATCCCATCGAAACCAGCCGTTGGAGGTGGGGGAGCGAAGCTTCCTGAGCCGCCAATTCCCGCACCGGAGGCATCCGATGACTTGGCGGCATGGGTAGTCCAAACCGGTAGTTTTACCACCGAGGGCAATGCGCGGTCACTGGCCGATAAGCTGCGAAAATCGAACTTTCCCGCATTTGTGGAGGTCGTTAACAACGCCGGAACCTCGGTCTACCGCGTTCAGGTAGGTCCCGAGTTGAACCGGACACGGGCAGAGCAGATACAGAAGCAGATTGAGAATACTATCGGTATCAAGGGTATCGTGGTTCCGCATCCGTGATCGCTGGCATTCCCGGATACCGGATTTCTGACCAGACGATTATCAATACGACAGTGCTATCGTCGGCGAGAGTACGACATGTCTAATCTGGTTTGGGTCGATTATTGTATTGCCGGAATCATTGGTTTATCAGCCTTCATCGGGCTGTTGCGCGGTCTTATTCGCGAAGTGTTTTCACTCTGTGCATGGGTTGCGGCAGCGTGGATCGGGTTGCAATTCAGCCGTGATTTTTCGGTTTATCTCGATTCCGTCATTTCCCTTCCCTCCGCCCGGATGGCTGCATCGTTTGGGATACTCTTTTTAGCCAGTTTGATATTGGCCAGCCTGGTTACTTTTTTGCTGCACATGCTGGTGAAAAGTACCGGGTTGACGGGGACCGATCGTCTTGCCGGAATGGTATTCGGTATCGGCCGCGGAGTCGTCATCGTTTCAGTGCTGGTTCTTTTGGCCGGAGCGACACCTCTTCCGGCAGACCCTTGGTGGAAAGAATCTGCCTTGATTCCGCCATTTCAGTCGTTAGCTTTATGGCTTCGCGACCAACTTCCGTCGGACTTCGGCAGTTATGTCAAATTTCGATGATTTTTCATTGTTAAGTGAGTTGACCTATGTGTGGTATTGCCGGCATCGTTTCCAGTGACGAAGTCAATCAGGAGCTGTATGAAGCCCTGACCGTATTGCAGCATCGGGGACAGGATGCCGCGGGTATCGTCACCTGCGAACACGATCGCTTTAACTTGCGCAAGGACAGCGGTTTGGTACGGGACGTATTTCATACTCGCCACATGGTGAACCTCAGGGGAAAGATGGGCATCGCCCACGTCCGTTATCCCACCGCCGGTTGCACGAGCTCGGCCGAAGCCCAGCCGTTTTACGTCAATTCTCCTTACGGCATCAGTCTGGCGCATAACGGTAATCTGACCAATGCCGAGGTGCTGAAGGAAGATCTGTTCGCCCAAGATCAACGACACATCAACACCGATTCCGACTCCGAGGTTCTCCTTAACGTCTTTGCTCATGAACTCCAGGAACTGGGGAAACTTCGGGTCGGCCCCGAAGATGTGTTCCGTGCCGTGGCGGCCGTACACCAGCGCTGCCGGGGCGCTTACTCGGTGGTGGCGATGATCACCGGTTTCGGTATCATCGGTTTCCGGGACCCTTACGGCATTCGCCCCTTGGTGTTCGGCGAACGCAAGACCGCCAAGGGCACCGACTACATGATCGCATCGGAGAGCGTCGCCCTGGACGTGTTGGGATTCAAGTTGATTAGGGATGTGCAGCCTGGCGAGGCCGTGATCATCGAAAAAAACGGTACGCTACATACGCGCCGATGCGCCGAAAAAGTGCTTTATTCGCCGTGCATATTCGAATTCGTTTACTTCGCACGCCCCGACTCCATCATCGACAATATCTCGGTCTACAAGGCCCGGCTTCGCATGGGCGATAAACTGGCCGAGAAAATTATGCGGCTGCGCCCGGATCACGACATCGATGTCGTGATCCCCATTCCGGATACGAGCCGGACTGCGGCGTTGCAGCTCGCCAACCGGCTGGGCGTGAAATACCGGGAGGGCTTTATCAAGAATCGCTACATCGGACGTACGTTCATCATGCCCGGACAACAGCTTCGCAAGAAGTCGGTCAGACAGAAACTGAACGCGATCGACCTCGAATTCAAGGACAAGAACGTTTTGCTGGTCGACGATTCAATCGTCCGAGGCACTACGTCCATGCAAATCATTCAAATGGCGCGGGATGCCGGAGCGCGCAAAGTTTACTTCGCGTCCGCGTCTCCGCCGGTACGCTATCCTAATGTATACGGCATCGACATGCCTGCGGCGCATGAATTGATCGCCCATGGGCGCAGCGAACAGGAGGTGCAGGATGAGCTTGGCGCGGATTGGTTGATTTATCAGGACTTGAGCGATTTGATCGAGGCCGTGCAGAGAGGAAATCCTTCCATCGGGCGGTTTGACACATCGTGTTTCAACGATGACTATGTCACCGGGGATATCAATCAGGAATACCTCGATCGGCTCAGCAAGCACCGTAACGATCAGTCCAAGGCCAGACGCTCGGCCGATGGTTCGATCATCGAGTTGCACAACGCGGGCTAGTATCACGGACGCTTTTTGCGAGGTAGACCACATGACCGATTGGGAATGGCAGCAGTATGCCATCGAAACTCAGGCGATACGCGCCGGGCAGCGACGGACGTCCGAACAGGAACATTCCGATCCGATCTTTGCGACGTCCAGTTACGTGTTCGACAGCGCCGAGGATGCCGCCGCGAGGTTTTCCGGTAAGATTCCCGGCAATATCTATTCGCGCTTCACCAATCCCACCGTTCGAGCTTTCGAGGAACGGCTCGCCGCCCTGGAAAGCGGAGAACGCTGCATTGCGGTGGCTTCGGGAATGGCCGCTATCGCTACGACGGCCTTCGGATTGTTAAAGGCCGGAGACCATGTCGTGTGCTCCCGGAGCGTGTTCGGCAACACAGTTCTGCTGTTCCAGAATTACCTGAGCAAATTCGGCGTCACGACCACTTTCGTGGATATGACCGATTATGCGGCCTGGGAAACAGCCGTCAGGCCCGAAACGCGCTTTCTTTTTCTCGAGACTCCCTCAAATCCGCTGACCGAAATTGCGGATATTCATCGCATTGCAACGATAGCCAGGCAAAATGGGAGCCTTCTGGTGGTCGATAACTGTTTCTGTACGCCCGCTTTGCAGAAGCCTCTGGATTTGGGAGCGGATATCGTCGTTCATTCGGCAACCAAGTACCTGGACGGGCAGGGGAGATGCGTCGGAGGCGCGATCGTTGGCCGGCAGGAGTTATTGGATAAGGAAATCTATCCCTTTCTAAGGACGGGTGGCCCTTCCATGAGTCCGTTCAATGCCTGGGTATTTCTCAAGGGGCTGGAAACCTTGGCGATACGCATGCGCGCGCATAGCGAGAATGCCCTGAATCTTGCGGAGTGGCTGGAAGCCCAGTCTTGGGTCAAGCGCGTGTATTATCCGGGACTGCCGTCCCACCCCCAACATGAGTTAGCCGTGCGGCAACAATTTGCGGGCGGCGGCATCGTGAGTTTCGAGGTCGAAGGGGGCCGGGAAGGGGCCTGGAACCTGATCGACTCGACCCGCCTGCTATCCATCACTGCGAATCTAGGGGATGTCAAAACGACCATCACCCATCCCGCAACCACGACTCATGGCAGGCTGAGCGAGAACGAACGTGCCGCTGCCGGTATCAGCGAGGGTTTGGTCCGTATCGCCGTGGGGCTTGAAAATATCGATGACATCAGGCGCGATTTGCTTCGCGCCTTTGCATAAGATCGGATTGGTCGTATCGACCTCCGCGTGCAGAATCTCATTCGTAACAAAAAGGAACAGTCATGAAAGTCACCGTCTTTGGTTCGGGTTATGTCGGCCTCGTTACCGGAGCCTGTCTGGCCGAGGTAGGCAATGAGGTGGTATGCGTAGATATCGACGAGGGCAAGATTGCCCGGCTCAATCAAGGCGAGGTTCCGATTTACGAGCCTGGTCTGGATAGCATCATCGAACGCAACATGGCCGCGAAACGTCTGCATTTCACCACCGATGTGGACCTGGCGGTTCAGCATGGTTTATTCCAGTTCATCGCAGTCGGCACGCCTCCCGACGAGGATGGGTCGGCCGACCTGCAATATGTGTTGGCCGTCGCGCGCAGCATTGGCGAACGCATGGAGGATTATCGCGTTGTAGTCAACAAGTCGACCGTGCCCGTCGGCACGGCGGATAAAGTCCGCCAGGCGATAAATACGGTGCTCAACGACCGGCAGAAGCCATGTGAATTCGATGTGGTTTCAAATCCGGAATTCCTGAAAGAGGGGGCAGCCATCGAGGATTTCATGAAGCCGGATCGTATCGTGGTGGGCACCGACAATCCCCGCACTACCGAACTTCTACGGGCCTTGTACGCGCCATTCAATCGCAATCACGACCGCCTGGTCTGCATGGATATTCGCTCGGCCGAGCTGACCAAGTACGCGGCCAATGCCATGCTGGCGACGAAAATCAGCTTCATGAACGAATTGGCGAATCTCGCCGAATGTCTGGGCGCGGATATCGAGAAGGTGAGGGTGGGCATCGGGTCCGATCCGCGGATCGGTTACCACTTCATTTATCCCGGCTGCGGATACGGCGGTTCGTGCTTCCCGAAAGACGTTAAAGCACTCGAGCGCACCGCGCGGGACGTCGGATATCAGGCCCAGTTGCTGCGGGCGGTCGAGGATGTCAATGACCGGCAGAAACTGAGACTTTACGAAAAAGTTAAGGATTATTTTAAGGACGATCTAAAAGGAAAGACACTCGCTCTCTGGGGGTTGGCATTCAAGCCGAATACGGACGACATGCGCGAAGCTTCCAGCCGGGTGATCATCGAAGCCCTTTGGGAGGCGGGCGCCAAGGTACAAGCGTTCGATCCGGTCGCGACGCACGAAGCCGGGCGATTATATGGGCATAGGTCCGATCTCGCGCTTTGCGACAGCCCCGAAGCTACCTTGAAAGGTGCTGACGGCTTGATTATCGTCACCGAATGGAATGTATTCCGCAGCCCCGACTTTGATACGATCAAGGCCGAACTGTCGCATCCCGTCATCTTCGACGGTCGGAATCTTTATGATCCGGCCCGGATGAAAATGATGGGATTTGATTATTTCGGCATTGGGCGGGGCGCGTCCTTAGCCTGATTCGAATAGCGGGGGCGCTCGGCGCCCCCTCTTTTCCAGCCATCAGCTCTTCATCAGCGCACGTACATGCGCGGCCACACTCTTTCCTAAAGCCTCCAGGTTGTATCCACCTTCCAAAACGGATACCAGTCGGCCTCGTGCGTGTTCTTTCGCCAATTTCACCAGTTCCGAAGTTACCCAAGCATAATCGTCCTCGACCAAATTCAGATCGGCCAGGGGATCGTCCCGATGGGCATCGAAGCCGGCGGAAATCAAGACAAGCTCCGGCGTAAAACGATTGATAGCGGGCAGAATCTTGTCCGCCACGGCCAAGCGAAATTCATGGGACCCGCTGCCGGCTGCCAGAGGCACATTGATCATATTGCCCGCACCGGTTTCGCCGGACCTCCCGGTCCCGGGATACCAAGGGAACTGGTGAGTCGATGCATATAAGACGTCCTTATTCGTTTCGAATGCTCGTTGGGTACCGTTTCCATGGTGCACGTCGAAATCCATGATGGCGACCCGTTCGATTCCATGGTGTTTGCGGGCATATTCGGCGGCAATGGCGATATTGTTGAACAAGCAGAACCCCATGGCCGCGTCGGGTTCGGCATGATGTCCCGGCGGCCGGACAGCGCAGAAAGCGTTCGTGGACTCCTTGGCAAAAACGGCATCCACCGCGGCACATGCGGCACCCACGGCATGCAAAGCCGCTTCGCCCGAACCGGGCGACACGACCGTATCGCCGTCGAGGTAAGCAAAACCCAGTTTGGGCACGGCTCCCAAGACGTAATCGATGTGCCGATCGGTGTGGATTAAACGAATCTGTTCGCGGGTACCGCGCGGCGCTTCCCGTCGATCGAGACCGGAAAAATCGGGTCGACTAAGTGCGCGCTCGATCGAACGCAAGCGCTCCGCGTTTTCCGGATGCCCAAGGCCGGTGTCGTGTTCCAAGAAACTCCGATGACTGAAGCAAATCGTAGTCATGACGAGCATCCGGCGTGATAAACGTATGAGTGATCCATATAATACCCGAGTATTGCCGTTGGAATAGAACCGATACCGTTTGATGATTGATCGTTCCCCGTTATTTGGACCAATGATCGATGACTCGTTCTCGGGAATGGAAAACGGCGGTCGTTTTATACGACAAATGAAACCGTTTCGAATCGTGCGTGGGGCTCGAGTCGAACAGAATTGCAAACTTTAGGGGAAACCATGCTGGAAGAATATCGCAGACACGTTGCCGAGCGAGCGGCACAAGGGCTTGTGCCGAAACCTCTGAGCGCGGAAATGACCACGGCTCTGGTATCGCTCATCAAAAATCCGCCTCAAGGCGAGGAAAAATTCTTGCTCGACCTGTTGACCAACCGCGTGCCGGCAGGCGTGGATGAAGCGGCCTACGTCAAGGCAGGTTTTCTGGCAGCTGTCGCGAAAGGTGAAACCGTCTCGCCGATATTGGATCCGCGCCTTGCGATCGAACTTCTCGGCACCATGCTGGGCGGCTACAACGTAGCCCCACTGATCGAACTGCTCGACCATCCGGCGTTGGGACCGCTGGCCGCAAAGGGCTTGTCGCATACCTTGCTGATGTTCGATGCGTTCCACGATGTTTGCGAGAAGGCCCAAGCCGGCAATGCGAACGCACAGGCGGTCATGCGGGCTTGGGCCGAAGCCGAATGGTTTACGAGCCGGCCGAAGGTGCCTGACGTCATTACGGTGACCGTATTCAAGGTGCCGGGTGAGATCAACACCGACGATTTGTCGCCCGCCCAGGATGCTTGGTCGCGGCCCGATATTCCGCTGCACGCCAAAGCCATGCTGAAAGTGCCGCGCGAAGGCGTCACCGATGCCGAGGCGCAGATAGCGGAACTCAAGACAAAAGGCTGGCCGGTTGCATTCGTGGGCGACGTCGTAGGTACGGGTTCTTCTCGGAAATCCGCGACCAACTCGGTGCTGTGGTATATCGGCGAGAATATTCCATGTGTTCCGAACAAACGGGCGGGAGGCATGTGCATCGGAGGAAAGATCGCTCCCATCTTCTTCAACACCATGGAAGATTCCGGTGCCCTGCCTATCGAGTGCGATGTCTCGAACTTGCATACCGGCGACGTTATCGACGTCTACCCTTACAAAGGCGAGATCAAGCGCCACGATACCGGCGAGCTGCTTTGCACTTTCGCCTTGAAGAACGATATTCTGCTGGACGAGGTGCAGGCCGGGGGGAGGATCTCGCTCATCATCGGACGCGGCCTTACCGATCGTGCCCGCAAGGCACTGGGTCTCGACATCTCGCCGGTATTCCGACGTCCGGAATCTAAACTGGACAGCGGCAAGGGATATACCCTCGCCCAAAAGATGGTCGGAAAAGCCTGCGGGGTAAAGGGTGTACGTCCCGGCACCTACTGCGAGCCTCATATGACGACGGTAGGATCTCAAGACACTACGGGCCCGATGACGCGCGACGAGCTCAAGGATTTAGCTTGCTTGGGGTTTTCTGCAGATTTGGTGATGCAGTCCTTCTGTCACACGGCGGCCTATCCCAAGCCCGTAGACATCGATGTCCACCACACTTTGCCCGATTTCATCATGAATCGCGGCGGCGTTTCGCTTCGTCCCGGCGACGGCATCATCCATTCATGGCTCAACCGCATGCTGATTCCGGATACCGTCGGAACCGGCGGCGATTCGCATACCCGCTTCCCTATCGGGATATCGTTTCCCGCGGGTTCCGGCCTGGTCGCTTTCGCTGCCGCCACCGGTGTGATGCCTTTGGACATGCCGGAATCGGTACTGGTCAGGTTCAAGGGCGAAATGCAGCCGGGCATCACGCTCAGGGACCTGGTGCATGCCATTCCTTATGCGGCGATGCAGCGCGGGCTTTTGACTCTCGAGAAAAAGGGCAAGAAGAACGTTTTTTCAGGACGCATCTTGGAAATCGAAGGACTGCCGACTCTAAAGGTAGAGCAGGCATTCGAGCTGGCGGATGCTTCCGCCGAGCGGTCCGCCGCCGCCTGTACCGTACGCCTGAACAAAGAGCCGATCGAGGAATATTTGCGGTCCAATATCGTTTTGCTCAAATGGATGATCGAGCAAGGTTATGGCGACGTACGAACCTTAATCCGGCGAATCGCGGCCATGGAGGATTGGCTGGCTGATCCCATGCTCCTGGAGCCCGATGCCGATGCCGAATATCACGAAGTGATCGAGATCGACCTGAGCGAGATTAAAGAGCCGCTCTTGTGTTGCCCGAACGATCCTGACGACGTAAAACCCTTGTCTGCCCTTGCCGGCACCCAGATCGACGAGGTCTTTCTCGGTTCCTGCATGACGAACATCGGCCATTTCCGTGCGGCCGGAAAAATCCTGGAGCACTTCGGGACGCAAGTTCCAGGGCGTTTATGGATCGCTCCGCCGACCCGGATGGATCAGTTGGAATTGACCGAGGAAGGGTATTACGGCATCTACGGCAAAGTGGGCGCTCGGACCGAAATGCCCGGATGTTCATTGTGCATGGGCAATCAGGCACGGGTGGCGGACCATGCCACCGTGGTATCGACCTCGACGCGAAACTTTCCCAATCGGATGGGAGCGGGTGCCAATGTGTTTCTGGCCTCGGCAGAACTCGCGGCCGTATGTTCGAGTTTAGGGCGCATCCCGTCGTACGAAGAATACATGGCTTTCGTTCAGTCCCTGGAAAAGGACGCAACGGATACCTATCGATATCTGAATTTCGATCAGATTCCCGACTACGTCAGAAAGGCGGAACAAGTCGCTTTAGACGCCACGGCTTGAAATGCCAAGTGCGACAGCGCCGCTTGCCGCAACCGACGAGGCATCGGCAAGTGGCGGCCTGTTGTTCTTATTCCGAAACGATTACGAAACTCATGTCGACCAATCTATTCGAGATTGCGGAATCGTGCCTATACACGCCATCCGTGGAAGCCAAACTGGAAGCGACCGAGCGGGCTGCGCTGGCCTTCCGGGGAGAAGGCTTTTCCCTGGATGATCGCTTGCCGCCCAAGCCGGCATCGGAAGTCCGCTTCCCGGAGCGTCCGGAGCTGGTGGACCCGAGGCATTTGCCGCGGCGGAAACTCACGACCCCTGCCGGGAAGATCGCGTTTCTGCATGCGGTTGCCCACATCGAATTCACCGCGATTCAGCTCGCATGGGATATGGTTTATCGGTTTCGCGAAATGCCATCGGCGTTTTATGACGATTGGCTGGAAGTAGCCATCGAGGAGGCTTATCACTTTTCTCTGGTTCGAGGAAGGCTAAAAGACTTTAATGCCGACTACGGCCAACTTCCGGCACATAGAGGATTATGGGAATTAGCCGAGGACACGGCGCACGACGTGAAAGCCCGCCTGGCGTTGGTTCCGCGCGTGATGGAAGCGAGGGGATTGGACGTCACCCCGGCAATGATTGACAAGCTCGATGCCTTAGGCGATGACGCAACCGCGAATATCCTCAGGATTATCCTGAGGGACGAGGTTGGCCATGTGGCGCGAGGTACTCGTTGGTTTCAATACGTGTGCAACGAACAGGGAATCGATCCCGTAACGGAATATTTCGATCTTGTCGAACGCTATCTTCGGGGGGCTGTCCGCGGTCCGTTCAATATCGAATTGCGCCGAGCGGCGGGATTTAGCGATCTGGAGTTGCAGCGCTTGAAGGGGATGGCTAGCGAAAGTCCGGCCCGCCCGGACTGAGGAGCCGCGGGCCGGGGAGCTTTCGATTCCTTACTCGGCGATGGCTTGATGTTCCTGATTCGGGCCGTAGTGGGACACGACATAACGCTCGACCAATTCCTGAAAGTCTTCGGCGATACGATCGCCCTTCAGTGTTACCGTCTTTACGCCATCCTCGAAGACCGGGGCGACCGGTTGCTCACCCGTGCCGGGCAAGCTGATTCCGATATTGGCGTTCTTGCTCTCGCCCGGGCCGTTGACCACACAGCCCATCACGGCCACGTGCATGTCCTCGACACCCGAATATTTCTTGCGCCATTCCGGCATCTTGTGACGGAGATGGCTCTGAATCTGCTGAGCCAGCTTCTGAAAATAGTCGCTGGTCGTACGGCCGCAACCGGGGCAGGAGATCACCATCGGCGTGAACGAGCGGATGCCCATGGTTTGGAGAATCTCCTGGGCGACGATGACTTCGTGAGTGCGATCGGCGCCCGGCTCGGGGGTCAAGGAAATACGGATGGTATCGCCGATGCCCTGCTGCAGCAGTACCGCCAATGCGGCCGTAGACGCCACGATGCCCTTGGATCCCATGCCGGCTTCGGTAAGCCCCAAGTGCAGAGCGTAATCACAGCGTTCGGCGAGCGCTTGATAAACGGCGATCAGCTCCTGAACGCCGCTCATCTTGCACGACAGTACGATACGGTTTTTGGGCAATCCTAATGACACGGCACGCTCGGCGCTTTCCAAAGCCGAGGTGATGACCGCCTCGCGCATCACTTCGGCGAGTGGTCTTGGGTCACTAAGCTGCGCGTTCTCATCAAGCAGGCGTGCCAGCACGGATTGATCGAGGCTTCCCCAGTTGACCCCGATCCGCACGGGTTTTTCGTAGCGGCAGGCAAATTCGATCATCTGGGCGAATTGGGGATCGCGCTTGGATCCTCGGCCCACGTTGCCGGGGTTGATACGGTATTTCGCCAGTGCTTCGGCACAACCGGGAAACTTGTCCAGCAGCTTATGACCGTTGAAATGGAAGTCGCCGATCAGAGGAACGAAGCAGCCATTCCTGTCCAATTCTTCGCGTATCTGAGATACGGCCTGTGCTGATTCTTCATTGTTTACGGTAATGCGGACCAATTCGGAACCGGCCTTGGCCAGATCCATCACCTGTCTGACGGTGCTTTTTACATCCGCGGTATCGGTGTTGGTCATGGATTGGACGACCACCGGCGCATTGCCGCCGATCTGGATCTCACCGACTTTTACACCGACCGAATCTCTTCTATTCATCATGCTTAAAAACCTACTGGGATACTTCGCGAGTCCGCTATTTTATCAATGACACAGCTCAAGCCTATCGTAGGCTTGCGGTAATTTCCGAGTTCTTTACTTGGGTGTCAAGTTATAATTATGGAACTTACAGCGTGTGCCGGAATAGTAAGCCCTCGAAGGACGCTCCGGCCAAGGATCACATTACACCGTGCGTATTCAGTATTTTTCGGACATACATCTCGAATTCGGATCTTTGGAGACGACGGCGGCCGATGCGGACGTTGTCGTCGCAGCCGGAGATATCGGTGTTGGCCTGCAAGCTTTGGACTGGCTTAAATCATTTGGAAAGCCTGTCATATATGTAGCGGGTAACCACGAGTTTTACGGCCAAGAATATCTCTCCACCCTGGCAAACCTAACTAGTGCCGCTAGCGGAACCAATGTGCAGTTCCTGGAACAACGCGCGTGGGTGTATGACGGAGTGAGATTTTTGGGTTGTTCCCTGTGGAGCGATCTCGGGGGCGACGATAACGATCAGCTGGAGGAACTGGTTTCTATCGTCAATGATTTCCGAAAGATTCGATACCGCACAGATGCTTTGAATGCGAAAAGCTATCGCCAATTGCATTGGGAATCCCGCGAATGGCTCTTTGCCGAGCTCGCAAAACCGTTTCCCGGGAAAACCGTGGTGGTCACCCATCACGCTCCGACGCCTTGGAGCTGGCGGGACAGCCCCAGTCAGATCAAACGCCATGCCTACTGCAATGACCTGAGAGAAGTCCTGCACAGTTTCGAAATCGCAGCCTGGTTCCATGGCCATACCCATGCCGTCTCCGACTATCGGTGCTCTGGCACGCGAATTCTCTGCAATCCCCGAGGCTATTTCCCAAATCAGCTCGTAAGCGAATTCGACCCAAGAAAAATCTTGGAAATTTAGGCGCTCTCCGAGGTCAAGCGAAAATGTCAGCGGCCGCCCTGTTCGAATCGCGCCTGCGTCCTTCAGGCCATTGTCTTCGCGATTTCGAAAATTTCTTCGGCATCCAGAATTTGATCGTTACTCTCGAAAAGCTTAGCGATACAGGCACGGTGCAGTGCCAGTTTCAGCGTACCGAAGCCAATGGCTCCCCAAACGATTTTTCCGTTTCGGTCTGTTCCACGGTCCATCATATCGGTCCCGCCGATACCGATTGGAGGAGTCGCGTTGGCATCCGCCACCAGCTCGATCGACGGATTATCCTGCCAATGACGTTCTTCCAACAGTTCTACACCGGCTGCGCCGGCCGCAAACACGATATGCGCTTGCTCTATGGATTTCCCGCGCGCGTCGTTATCATGAGCCTCAATAGGGGTCAGTTCGACGCCGAACCGCTGTTTCATGTCTTGGCAAGCTTTCTCGGCGCGAGCCATCTGGCGTGATGTGATCGAGACCCGAGCGCCTTCTTTGGCCAGCATTACCGCCGCCCGCTGGCCCACAGGCCCGGTACCTGCAAGAACGACAGCCCGTTTTCCGGCAATTGCTCCGCTCGCTGCGAGTTTGGCGACGCCCGCTGCGGCCGTGGTGTTGCTGCCGTTGCTATCCAGCATTACGGAGACTCGAAAACCTCCGAAAAACTTTTTCTTGACCGCCTTCAATAGCTCTTGTCCGGCCATCAAATCGCTGCCCCCGATGAAGATTGCCGTATTTTTTTTATCCTTGGGCGCTCTTGTAAAAATTGTGCCGTCCACCAATGCCCCAACGTTCTCCGGCGTCAGGCCACCGTGGCCGATTACATGATCCGCGCCGCCATCATAGGCGACAACGGTGTCGAACACAGATGGGTAAAAATCGGTATCGAATTGGAACAAAAGCTTCTTCATTCTTTTTCCTTGGAATGGCACTTAACCTTGAGCGGGTTTGGCGGATTTTTCCGATTCGTCATCGAACCGGCGAGATATCGCCAATCCGAAAAAACGGAAAATTTTAACCCGTAACGCCTTGTGTTTTATACTTTCCGGCCATTTTTCATACTATGAACCTGATGGAGCGAATGGCATGATCAAAGACAAAACAATCCATCAATTTTTGGACGACTTGGCCAGCAAGTCGGCAACTCCCGGTGGCGGCAGCGCAGCGGCCATTATGGGAGCTATGGGCGCCGCTTTGGTGAGCATGGTTTGTAATCTCACCATAGGAAAAAAAAATTATGAGGCCGTCGAACCAGAGATGAAAGAGCTGCTGACGAAAGCGGAAAGCTTGCGTGCGCAGCTGATGGACATGGTTAGAGCCGATGTCGAAGTATTTGATAAGGTCATGGGCGCCTACGGTTTACCAAAAGAAACGCAAGAACAGAAGACCGCCAGAAGCCAGCAGATACAATCGGCTTTGCAGGAGGCGACCGATGTACCGATCGCGTGCGCGAAAGCCTGTGCCGAAGTGATCAGGTTGAGCAAAATCGTAGCGGAAAAAGGGAATCGAAACGTAGTCAGTGATGCCGGCGTTGCCGTCGTGGCAGGTTACGCTGCGCTGAAAAGCGCCGCGCTAAATGTTTATGTGAACGCCGGTGCTATAAAGGATGAAAAATTCGTATCTTCCCGCTTAGCCGAATTGAACGGGATTTTGAGCGGAATGGATCTCCTGAATGAGGAAATTTTCCAGACCGTCAAGAGCAAGCTGTAAAGCAAGCGCTTGTTATCATTGACGACAGAGGTATGCAGCATACCGATTGACGATCTGTAACGACATGGGTATTATTGTGAGTCTTGATGGTTAGCCGAACGGCTTCTCGTTAAAGAAGGTCGTCCGGGGTATAGCGCAGTCTGGTAGCGCGTCTGCTTTGGGAGCAGAATGTCGGGGGTTCGAATCCCTCTACCCCGACCAAGCGCTTGTAGCTCAGCCGGATAGAGCATCGGCCTTCTAAGCCGAGGGTCGCAGGTTCGAGTCCTGCCAAGCGCGCCATCTATTTGTAATTTTCCGACGGTGGCCGTAGCTCAGTTGGTAGAGCCCCGGATTGTGATTCCGGTTGTCGTGGGTTCGAGCCCCATCGGTCACCCCACTTCTAGCTCGTC
>NZ_JBDIVO010000061.1:0-19264 GCF_039794385.1 Methylocaldum sp.
GCCGACAATCGCTTCGAAAACATCAAGGGCGCGAAGAGCATACACCGCCTCGGCGACCGCTGGGATGCGGAAAGCATTTTTCCCGATACGGCCTGCGAGGTGTGGAAATGGAGCGGCAACGAACATTATTACTGCCTGTGGAACAAAACCGACGAAGCCGCTGCCCGGCAGAGTTTCGAAGAAGGCAAGAAGGCCGTCGGGGCTTGCCTGGGCGATGCATGGACGCTGACCGAAGAGCAGGCCAGGACCGGGAGAGTCGCGGTGTTTTCCAGAGAAGACGAGGATACCCGCGTATCGCTCCGGTATCTGGCCGATACGCGGCGATACCGCCCGACCTGGCACACCAGCCTGATTATCGGAAACGCCCTGCACGATCCGAGCCTGCTCTATCATCCCGCTCGATAGAGCGTTTTCATTTCGCTCGTACGACAAAACAGGCGTGGCGGAAGTCGCTGGCGCCTTCGGCTACCGTAAATTGATTCAAGCATTCGTAGGTCGGCAATCCTTTGCCGACGAACCCCTTGGCCCGACCGCACCGTCGGGAAGGGGGGCTTCGGCGCTCCAATCGCAAACGGTCATCCCAGGAGCGCTGGGATGACCCTTCCAATCGCAAACGGCCTGGCCGGGAGCGCCGGCCACGCCCTTCCCGAAGACACCGTTTGCGATTGGAAGGTCGCGACTAAAGCGACGTTTGCGATTGGAAAGGATTCCCGACCTACAGGGTACTACGGTCGTAGGTCGGCAATCCTTTGCCGACGAAGATACCTGCTACCGAGCACAGGCTTAAGAGATACGAACGAGTCCATAGCCGCGAAAAGCTGGCAGCCTCGGCTTTGGACGGCGATCCGGCGGCTTCGGCATCGGGTACTGCTGGCCGGCAGCGCCGAATCGCCCAGCCGTTATTAATCAGGCCCGTAAATACCCTCCTGGTATTTCGGGCCGCCGCCCAGGCCCGGTACACGCCCGGCCTGGGCTCACGCGGCTTGTCGCCGCGCCGGGGCATCCCTGCCCCGGATTAACCCGCGCGCAGCTGTGCGGTCGTTTTCCCTTCGCCGGACTTGAGGGCCGACAGCGCCGCTTCGCCGGTTTGGGGTACGCCTTGCAGGTACAAGGCACGGGTGGGAAACGCGAACTGCAATCCTTCGTTCTGAAACGATTCGAAAATCATCAGATTGATGCCCTGCTGCACGTTCATGTAATCGTTGTAATCGGCGCTCAGAACGTAGTAAACGACTTCGAACAGCAGGGAGAATTCGCCGTAAGCCTTGAAATGGGCGCGGTCGAAACGGACGTTGGCCTGGGCCTCGACGGCATTCCGCAATAGGCTTGGGACCTTGACCAGCTTTTCGTATGGCGTGTGGTAAACGAGCCCGATTTGAAACGCCACGCGCCGCTCCCGCATGCGTTTGAAATTGCGAATCCGGGTATTCAGCAGATCGCTGTTCGCGCAGATGATCTGCTCGCCGTCGAGACTGCGGATGCGGGTGGTCTTGATACCGATGTGCTCAACCGTTCCCATGAGCTGATCGAAAATGATGAAATCGCCGGCCACGAAGGGCTTGTCGAAAGCGATGGACAGCGAGGACAACAGATCGCCCAGTATCCGTTGCAGCGCCAGCGCGACCGCGACGCCGCCGATTCCGAGACCGGCCGCCAGCGCCGTGATATCCACGCCGAAATTTTGCAGCGCGAGCAGCAGCGCCAGCGACCAGACCGCCAGTTGACTGAGCGAATTGAAAATCGACAGCGCTCCCAGGCTGGTTTGGTCACGCTTGGTTTTTTTGCCCAAATAGTCGAAGACCCAAACTCTGAGGAAGTAGCTCACCCAGGTGGAAACCTGGAAGAGCAGCGTGACGATGGTCAGTTTGCGTATGATGCCGCTGAGCGTCGGATCCAGGCGCAGCAGCAGCGTCGACGCAAACACCGAGACCATGAGCAAAAAGACCGTGCGGGTTTGCCGGACGCCGGCAAAGAACTCGCCGATCAGAACGTTTTGCCGACGCTCGAGATAACGCTGCAAAGCTGAGATGAGAAAATTCCGAACGAACACCAGCAGGCTGAACAGCCCGGACACTGCTACCAGCGCCAAACCCCAGTCGCGCACGCGGTTGCCGTTCAATTCCGTATCCAGGACCAACTCCGCCAGCTCGCGCCAGCTTCGGTGCTCGGTACGGTCGTTGACCGACTCGACGACTTTTTGGAGCAGGCCGCGGGTCTTTTCGAGATAAGCATCCTGATCGCGCAAGTGGTCGATCAGCGATTCCGCCGATTGGTGCTGCTGTTCCAGCCAGCGCGCGGAACTTCCGCCGTCGCGCTCCGAATTGGAAAGCTTGTTTTCGATCGAGATCAGTTGCTTTTTCCAGTCCTGGAGCAAAAGAATCACGGCGCGTTCGGTCTGATCGAGCGCGGCCAAGGCGTCGACCGCTTCCTCCTTCCATTTCACCCATTCCACGGGCTTGCCGAAACCGTTGATGACGGCGTGACGCCGCCGCCAGGCCGTATTCCACGTTCCGATCAGCTCCACACGCTTGTTTAAACCGGAAATCTTCGTTTCCAAGGATTCCTTGGCCAAACGCCGCGCTTCGACCTCTTCCGACAGCTCCCCGAGTTTGTCCAGGGGCGCGTTCGCCATACGCTGCCTCGCATCGTGCAGACGACTTTCGTTGGCGATCTGCTGGCCATCCATTCTTCTCAATTCGCGCTTCAGTTCGAGTTCTTCCTTCTCGATTTGCTGCAGCCGCTCCTCGAGCTCCTTGTCGGTGAATTGTACGCGGCCGGCCAATAGGCTCAGGCGCCGTTCGAGCAGCTTCACGGATGCTTCGGCAACGGTCAGCTTTCGTTTTTCCCTTTCCAGGTTCAATTCACCGAGCCGCAGCGTTTCCTCGGCCTGCTTAAGTTCCCACCGGGCCGATTGCAAACGCAGGGAATCGGGCTCCCCGTCTGACGAAGCGGCCTTCTCGCCCTCGTCGGCGGCCAGTTCCTTTTGCTTCCCGGCCACAGCCGCCCGCGCCTGCTCGACCTGAGCGTTAGCCTGATCGACGGCGGCTCTCAACGCGGACAGGCGCGCCGTTTGTGCGCTCAACTCGGACGACGCGTTATCCAGTTCGCTCACCGGCACCGGATCATCGCTGGTCTCGAGCGTTTTCGCAGCTTCCAGGTATTTCCGCTCCTCGACCGCCAGCGTCTCGATTTCCTGCTGCGCCGCGAGCTGCCGCTCGAAGACGGAATCGAGCTGTTTCAGGGTTTCCAGCTGCTGGTTCAGTACGGCCGCCCTGTCCGATCCGGATGCGGATCCCGCATCCATGGCTTTTCGGACCGACTCCATGGCGGACGCCACCTCTTGTCGGCCGGCCTTGATGCGATCGACCGGATTCAAGGCTTCTTCTGCCGAAAGAGCCGGTTTCGCCGCCTCGGCCTCGCCCGGCGCCGGCTGAGCCGTCTCCTGAGCCAGCGCAGATTGGGCCAGCCAAAAAACAAGCATCCCCAGCGACAAATCGATTACGGATCGATATAGGGTTCTTTTTGAAGGACCCATTAAGTACCCCCCATTTTGATAGCGTTTATTGGTTCGAATTAATGCGTTTGACGTGACGGCGTGATGCCGGACGCTACATGTTGCAAAGCGTTTTGGGTTGCAGTACCTCGTACGATCTTGAACAGGGGCCGATCAATAATGTTCGGGAGCGGAATTTATTAATCAGGCCCGTAAATACCCTCCTGGTATTTCGGGCCGCCGCCCAGGCCGGTACACGCCCGGCCTGGGCTCACGCGGCTTGTCGCCGCGCCGGGGCATCCCTGCCCCGGATTAACCCGCGGCCAGAGGCCGCCCCACCAGCCGGCTCGTCAGCATCCCGCATCCTCGGCATCGTCGGTGAGGAACCGCAAACCCGCTTCGATGCATTCGGCATCGTGAACCGGCTTGGGCTTGACGCGCGACATATCCATCATGCCGGCGACCCGTTGCAGGCTGGAAAGGATGAGAGTCTGCTCCCAGTCGTTCAATTGCCGGAAAGCGGCCACGAAGTCGACATGCAGCAGCGAGGGCGCATGCCGGAGTGCCTCCCGGCCGGAGTCGGTGAGGGTGATGGTCAGGCGCCGCTTGTCTTCCGCGCTGCGCTCGCGCCGGATCAGGGCCTTGAGTTCGAGGTGGTCGAGCACCGTGGTGATCGTCCCTTGACTCAGATTGACCGCCTGGCTGAGTTGATTGGCCGTCAAAGGCCCTTGTTTCGTCAAGGCGCGCAAAACCATCAACTGAGAGCCGGTCAGTCCCACCTTTTGCAACTGCTTGGATTGCAGATCGAGCGCACGGACGATGCGCCGGAGCTCTATCAATACTTGTTCGTTAATTTCCATACGCTAGAACATTTTCCAGTTTGGCGTAGCGCCCGAGGTAGGTCGGCAATCCCTTGCCGACACAACGGACTTGTCGGCAAGGGATTGCCGACCTACAAATTGTTCTTTAATTCCCATAGGCTAAAACGTGCTCGAAATCAGGCCATGGCTTGGGCCAGACGGCGGAATTGCAGGCTGTATAAAGCCTGAAGATAACGCTGAGTCTCCCGGCGCTCCAAATCGGTCACGTGGCGCCAGAACCCGTAGACTCTGGACAAGGTCATCATCCGCTCGGCATAGTGCTGCCAGGTATAGCGTTGGGCAACCCGCGCGAGCGCTCCCTCCGAGATTCGCGCCCAGTATTCCGGCTCGTTGCGCGCTCTGGCAAAGAAACGCGCGATGCGTTCCGCCGCCGCATCGCCATGATTCGGATCGACGTGAAAGCCGGATAGTCCGTCCTCGATGATCTCCGAAGGCCCGCCGAAGCAGGTGGCGAAACAGGGGAGGCCCGAAGCCATCGCCTCGATCACCGTAAGTCCGAAGGCCTCGAACAAGGCCGGCTGGACGAAAGCCCCGCGGCTGTCCGCCACGTAGCGATAAAGCTCGCCGGCCAAATTCTTGGGCAGTCTGAGCCCCAGCCAGCGCACCTGCCGGTCCAGCCCGTATCGGTCGAACAAGGCGTGCATGCGCCGGATCTGTCCGATTTCCTCGGTGTCGGAAGAACGTTCCGGATCCACGTAACCGGAAATCACCAGCAGATTGGCCTCCCCGCGCAGCTTCTCGGAAGCGCCGAACCATTCCACCAGTCCGGCGATGTTCTTGATGTGGTCCAGCCGCGCCATGGTGAACAGCAGCGGCTTGTCCCGCTCATGCAGGATCCCGCGTGCGTCGGCCTTCTCCGCCTCGCCGTAGATCAGCTCCTCTATTTCTGCATGCAGATGGGGCAGGCGTCGGTCGGCGGCGGTGTGGGGGAAATAAGCCGCCGCATCGGCGCCCGGCGAAACGATGTTGAACTTCGGATCATAGACGTCTATCCCGTTCACGACCCGAAACAACTTGGGCATGGTAAACGCCGCGTGACTCTCGTACTGCCCCACGCTGTCGCGGGTACCCGCTATTTCCTGATAGCTGCTGGCGATGATGAAGTCGGCCGCGTTCATCGCGATCAGGTCGGCGGTGAACTGGCAGGAAAAATGGTACTGGGATTCGTTATCCTGCCAGAACAGATCGGAATGGCAATACTTGGTCTTTTCCAAGGCATGGGCGATGTTGCACTGGGTCACGCCCAGGCGTTGCGACAGAAGGGTCGCAACCAGATTGCCGTCCGAGTAGTTGCCGACGATCAAGTCGGGACGCCCGCCCAGTTCGGCGAGCAGCTCGCGCTCCGCGTCCAGGGTATAGCGCTCCAGATAAGGCCAGACCTCGAACCGGGAAATCCAGTGCGTCACGATCTCGCCGGACACGTTGCGGAAAGGTACCCTGAGTATCCGGGCGTTGCACGTTCCGGAAATGGGCTCGAGCCGCTGGTCGCAGCTGGTCCCCTCCGCCTGCGGTATCAACCGCGTCACCACCACGATTTGCGGCTCGATGTCGAGCCCCTGCTCGAACAGGCGGGAACGCATTTCGGTCTCCAGGGCGCGCACCTGATCGAGGATGTAGACCACCTGCCCGCCGGTGTCGGGACGGCCGAGCACATTGGCCTGACCGAAATAGCCGTGCGGCGAAATGATCGCCAGCGAGAAGACCATGGGCAAACGCGCGAGAAAGGTTTCCAATCCACGCGGATCGGGCGCCTCGAGGAGATCCTGAAGCAGGCTCATGGTGTCGCGGATGCGAGAGACCTCGCGCCCCCAGCCGGTCTCGAACCCTAGGGCGCGCAAGGCCGCCGCCACTTCCTCCCAGGTCGCCGAAGGCTCGTGGCCGGCGAGCATGTCGTCGGCCTGGCGCAAGGCCCTGCGCAAGTCGCGAACGCTCCTGATCTGCTCGTTGAGCATCAGGGTCTGGCCACGGAACGAGTGAATGCTCAGAAAATTCAAGATTCGCTCGCCGCCCTCGCCCAATTCGTCGAACAGTTGCCGGGACAGATGTTTGTTCAAGAACTCCACGCCGCGGCCTATCGATCTCGCCTCCTGGAGCTTTGGAAACTCGCGGGAGAACGGCCCGAAATCGATTTCCAGCAGCCATTCGTCTATATCGTGCTGCCTCGTCGCCAAGCCTTCCTTGAAACGCAGAAAGTCCTGCACCGTCACCTCCTCGACCGTCAGCCCTTCGAGCGCGATGCGCACATAGCGCCAGGTGGCGATGCGAAGCCGGATGGCAAGATAGACCCAGGCGTCGTTAAGGGCGGCCTCCTGAGTAAAGCGTATGGTTTTTGCCAAGGGCGTTTGCTTTAGCCCCTCGGGCGCATCTTCCGCGGTGCAAACGTCGGCGAAAGCGTCGCAGAGATCGGAACGCTGCAAAAAACCGCGCTCCAGTTTTCGAATTTGATGGAGCACCCGATGGCCCACGGTGGGGCTGGCGTCCAGAAACGCGCGCAATTGCACGATCAAATCGTCGCCCCGCGTTTTTTCAGTCATAAGCGTTTCCACTGATCCGGTCTCTTTTATTTTGATGTCAAATAATTATTCAGCTTGCACTTCCTGTCAATTCTGGAGCCTCGTCCGCACCCACCATATCATTAACATATGGTTATCTTGTCATCCGCAATCAACGAGGTTGACAAATCCCAACAAACATTTTGAAATCAAATTATGAGCCATCATCAGAAATCGATCCAACTCGGTGCGGGAGATCATTCATGAAAGCAGTCATTCTTGCCGGGGGTCAGGGAGTACGGCTAAGACCCATTACCGAGAACATACCGAAACCGATGGTCACCGTGCTGGGCAAGCCGATCATGGAGCACATCGCGCGGCATCTCTGCTCGTACGGTTTCACCGATTTGCTGGCAACACTGCATTACCGGCCCCGCGCCATCCGCGACCATTTCGGAGACGGCGGCGATTTCGGCGTGAACCTGCACTACACCTTGGAACACAAGCCGCTGGGAACGGCCGGCTCGGTCAAGCTCGGCGCGGATTTCCTCGACGAGACGTTTCTCGTCATCGCCGGCGATGCGCTGACGGATTTCGATCTCGAAGCCTTTTGGGCCTTTCACAAGGCCAAGGGCGCAAAAGTCAGCCTGTGCCTGAAACGGGTGTCGGACCCCGGCGAGTTCGGCGTCGTCGTAACCGGCGAGGACGACCGCGTGGTCCGTTTCCTGGAAAAACCAGGCCTCAGCGAATTGTGCAGCGACACCGTCAACACCGGCATTTACCTCATAGAACCGGAAATCCTGGAGGCGATACCCGAGGACATTCCATACGATTTCGCCAGCGACCTTTTTCCGAAACTCCTGGAACAGGAGATTCCGTTGTTCGCCTATGTCGCGGAAGGTTACTGGAGCGATATCGGCACCCTGGATCAGCTCAAGCAGTCGCACTGGGACCTGCTCGACGGAAAGGTCCGTCTGCCGCTCGGCGGAAATCTCATCGGAGAACGGATATGGCTTGGCGACGGCGCGCGGATCGCCAAGGACGCGGAGCTCGGCTCGCCCTGCTGGATAGGCGACAACGTACGGATCCGATCCGGCGTCAAGATCGGCGCGTATTCCGTCATCGCGCCGGACGTCGAAATCGACGCGAGGGCGACCGTCAACCGCAGCATCGTCATGAAAAACTCGTTCGTCGGCGAGTCGAGCGACCTGCGCAACTGCATCGTCGGCGGCAGCACCGTCATCGAGGCCCGCTGCGAGATCGGCGACGACGCGATCATCGGCTCCCGCTGCCATCTCGGACGCCAGGTCGTGGTCATACCCGGCGTTTCGATCTGGCCCGACAAGGAAATCAACAGCAACACGACGATACGCGAAAACCTGGTCTGGGAATCGCTGCTGCGTCCTTCGATTTTCGGATCGCGCGGCGTCAGCGGCCTGGCCAATCTACACATCACGCCGGAATATGCGGCGGCGCTGGGCAAGGCCTTCGGCAGCTGGATTCAGCGCGGCGCCCGCGTGGCGGTCGCCCGCGATGCGCACCCGTTCTCCCGGCTGATCAAGCGGGCGTTCATCTCCGGTCTTCTGGCGGTGGGCGTCAATATCGACGACCTGGAAGAGGCCAGCCTGCCGGAGACGCGCTTCATCACCTGCTTCGGCCGCCATTTGAGCGGCGGCGTCCATATCCGCATTTCGGACGAGCACCCCAGCGTGGCCGTCATCGAGCTTTTCGACACCGACGGTTTGCCTTTGCTGCGCAGCGCGCGCCGCAAGATCGAAGCGATGTTCTACCGGGCCGAGTTTCCCAAGGTGTCCATCGAGAACGTCGGTAACCTGACTTATCCCGGCCGCGTCGACGAACGATATGCCGAACACCTTCGCCAGCACCTGAGCCGATCCGCCACCCAACCCTGGGTCGATCGCGTACTCCATTACTGCCGGGAAGGCAATCTGGCGCGGATACTCGGCGACCTGCTCGGCAGCAACGGCTTGCACCATCTCGAGAGCGAATGTAGAGAAAGTTCGGATGTCTCCGCCATACCCTACGAACCGATCGCGGAGATCGCCAGGCTCAACCGGAAGATCGCCCTGATCATCGAGCGAAGCGGCGAACAACTGACCTTGGTCGACGAATTGGGAACGATACACCGGGCGGAACGGACGCAGGAGCTCCTGACCGCAGCCTTCATCATCGGCGCTCCGCCCGAGGAGCCGGTCTTCCTGCCGCCCGATCATCCGAAATTTCTGGCCGAGCTGGCGGACGCCAGAGTGCGGCGACTGATCATTACGCACAAGGAGCCGGCGGCCCAACTGAATGCCGTCAAGAAAGCCATGCAATCCGAAGGCGTTTGGCTGCATTTCGTCCACTTCTATCTCGGCTATGGCGCGGTTGCGGCGTCTCTTCGGCTGCTCGAATTCCTCGGCAGGGAACACCTGACCCTGCACGATTTCGAGCGCCAGATCCCGATCAGCCATTGCCGGCGCCTGATTCTACACTGTCCCTGGGATCACATCGGGCGCGTGATGCGCGAACTGAGTCAACGACCGGAAGCTCGCATGAATGCCGCCCCCGAAGGCGTGCGGCTCGATCTGGACGGCGATTGGGTTTACGTATTGCCGAGCGCGGACGCCCCGCAATTGGAAATCAGCATGGAAGCGTCCAACACCGCGCGGCTCGTGCAACTGGAACAAGAGGTCAGCCAGCGCGTACGGAGTCTGATTCCATGAGCGCGGGCGTTCCGTTCTTATTCGCGTCCGACCTGGACGGCACGCTGCTGCCCAATACCGGCAAACTTCCGGACTCCGGCTGCCTGGAGCGGACCCAGGCGCTTCTTCGGACTCTGATCGAAGCCGACTGCCCTGTCTGCGTCGTCAGCGGACGCTATCTGGCTCTGGCCAAGCAAGGGCAGGCCGTGTTCCGGCTGCCGCAGCCGACCTGGTGGATCTGCAACGTCGGCACCGAGGTTTACGATCAGACGGGCGCGCAGGATCGCGAATGGCAAAGCCGGCTCGGACCGCCGCTAGACCGCGAAGCCTTGCGCCGGTCGCTTTACAGGATCTCGCGCCTGGCGCCTCAGGAGCCGCAAAAGCAAGGACCGCACAAGTTCAGCTTCTATTACCCGGAGCCAGTCAGCCGGGAGCTGCTGGCGGAAATCATGTATCGGGTCCGGGCGGTGAGAAACGATTTGCAGATGATTTCCAGCATCGAGGAATCCTCCGGACGGGCTTTGCTCGACATCATTCCCGCCAATGCCGGGAAATCCCACGCCTTGTGGTACGTCGCCGAGCGCTATGGCTTGGCCGGCGACCGCATCTTCTTCGCGGGCGATTCCGGGAACGATCTCGACGCGCTGCTCTCGGGCGTGTGCGGCGTTCTGGTCGGCAATACTCCGGCAGACGTCCGGGCTCAGGCTTCCGAGCAGCAAAAGCGTAACGATAGCGCCCGATTGTTTATCGCCGACGCGTTCTACGGCGACGGCATCATCCAAGGACTTCGCCACTACGGATTATGGCCGCTCGCTGCGAGCGGCTCGAAGGCCAAACGAGACACCCAGCGGTAGCAGCGATGCGGATTGCCTTCTTCTGCCCCCATAGCGACCCCCTGGCCGTAACCGGCGAACCGGATGCGGGCGGACAATGCATTTACGAGGCTCGCGTGGCGGAACAGCTCGCCCGCCAGGGACACGAGGTTCGGGTCTACACCCGCCGCTGGGGCGGGAAAGCGGTGCGCCAGGACATTTGCGACGGCGCCACGATCTTCCGCTATCCGATGGGGCCGGATGGCTTTCTCCGCAAGGAGGACATGGGCCCCCATCTCGCGGAATTCGTCGAGCATACGCTATTCAGGCAGACCACCTGGCTGAGGCATGCCGATGCCATCCACGGCCACTATTGGGACGGCGGCGCAAGCGCGCTCATGGCGAGTCTCGCTCTCGGCAAGCCCTTGCTGTTTACCAGCCACTCCTTGGGGCTCCTGAAACGGGACCGCGTACCCGATCCCACCCCGGACGGCTCGAAGTTCCGCTACGATGTTCGAATCCGCGCGGAAAAAAAGATCCTGGACGCGGCCGATGCCGTCATCGCGCTCAGCCGGACCGAGCGGGACGCGTTGACCGGGCGCTACGGAGCAAGCGCCGAGAAGGTCCGCATCGTTCCGGGAGGCGTGGACACGGAAGCATTCCACCTGTGCCTGGAAAAAACGAAGCTTCAACGCCAGCTCGGCTTCAGCTCCGATTACCTGCTGTTCACGGTCGGCCGGCTCGATCCCCGCAAAGGCTTTCTCGAGCTGATCGAGGCCATTCCCCAGGTCGTCAAAACCCTGCGGGACGCCGGCAAAACCGTGACTTTCCTGATTCCGATCGGCCCGGAAAAGCCCTCGCCCGACGAATCGGCCTATCGCGACGCCCTGCTCGGGCGGGCGAACGAGCTTCGGATCGCGGACGCGATCCATTGGTTTCACCGCCTGACCGATCAGGAACTATTTCAGTATTACGCGGCGGCCGACCTGTTCCTCTGCCCTTCCCCTTATGAGCCTTTCGGGCTGGTGCTGGTCGAGGCCTTCGCTTCCGGAACCCCGGTGATCGCCACGCCACACGGCGGACCCACCGATATCGTTACACCCGGCGTGAACGGTTATCTGGCCGATCCCGCGGACCCTCCCGCATTCGCCGCCCGCATTCTCGACGCCCTCTTGGCACCCGAGAACGAACGCCGCCGCATGCGCGCCGCCGCGGCCGAAAGAGCCCGGACCCGCTACGCCTGGCCGTCGGTCGCGTCCGCCATAGCGGACGTTTATTGCTCGATTCGGGACGACGCCCATGCCTTACGTTGACAGCCAAGGCGTTCGCATCCATTACCAGGCGGAAGGCGAAGGACCGCCGCTGGTGCTGCACCACGGATTCACCAGCAGTTCCGAGGCGTGGCGCCAGTTCGGGTATGTCCGGGCACTGTGCCGCGATAACCGGTGCATTCTGCTCGACGCCCGCGGCCACGGCGCCAGCGACAAGCCGCACGACCCGGCTGCCTATGCGCTGCCGAACCGGGTGGCGGACGTCGTCGCCGTGCTCGATGCCTTAAAGATCCCGAAAGCGAACTTCCTCGGCTTTTCGATGGGCGGCTGGATTGGCTTCGGCATGGCGAAATACGCGCCCGAACGCGTCGACGCCCTGCTCGTCGTCGGAGCGCATCCCTATGCCGACCAAAGCTGGGACGCCTTCCGGCACATCGACGGCGCGGACCCCGGAGCTTTCCTCACCGCTCTCGAGTCCGTCCTGGAACAGCGCATTCCACCGGAGCTGAGGCCACTTGTGCTGGCCAACGACCTGCGGGCGCTCGCGGCCGCTGCGCAAGAGCGGCCGGCACTGGAAGACGTCCTCCCGACCATGGCCATGCCGTGCCTGCTCCTCGTCGGGGAGGAAGATGCGAGATATCCGGCCGTCCGGGAATGCGCCAAACACATCGCTCACGCCGCCTTCGTCCCGTTGCCCGGTCTCAAGCATACCGAAAGCTTCGTCCGCAGCGATCTCGTTCTTCCGCATATCAAACGGTTTTTGGAAACTGAACGCGGCTTACCGACTCAAGAGTAACGCCACAAAAAACCTGAACTGCGACGGCAGGCCTCGAAATCTGCCGCGTGTGGCGGATGTAACCGTGACGCGAACTCCCCGCCCCACGCTCGTCCGTTCAATTACCGTAAAGCCATCGGCTCTTTTTTTGCGTCCTGCCTAATGCGAAAATGAGCGCCCGTTCAGATGAATATCGCTATAGGGCACCTCGAAAAACTTCGAGGTGCTCGTACGGGTCAGGGATGCCCCGTCGTTTTCAGCCGCGTAAGCAGTTGAAAACGTAAGCCAAGCCCAAACCGCGTTTGGGCTTGGCGAAGAGAAAAACCGCCGGGAAGGCGGTTTTTCGAGGTCCTCTATAGGGTTGATGAAGGTGATTACGACTTCGATGGGCGCGTCCAATGAGCCGAGGGAACGCCTCAAAATCCAAGATGTTTCAAGATGTGGGCTATAGGCTATAGTTCGGTCGCCGTCCGCAAGACATCCGAAACGGGTCTATGCGCGCGCACCCATTACGCCTCTGAAATAAAGCCGAACTGGATGGCCCCGCTCCAGATCCTCCACTTCTTCCTGTTCGCCCTCGGGCACTTTTGAAAAGCCATCCGGCGGGTGCGCCGCAACTTAGTGCCAAGTAGCTCCCGTGATGTTCAACTTTAATGCTTCCCTACCGCCCCGGGTCCCGGGCCGCGTTATCCCCGGCCTGGCCCCAATGCAGCCGGACATTGCACCGGCTTTCCCGCTCGCTGGCGGAACGCCGTACGTGATGCATCGAGGTTTCGGCGCACGGCGACCGCGTCCGGCCGGGGCGGACATGCTCGCGGTGCGGCCGGTCGCGCAGCTGTCCACCCGGCGTTGCCAGCCGCAACCCTGTCCGCTGAAACGGCAGGAGGGAAAAGCATGAGCACGGCTGAGCGCGATATACCGGCATCGCGCCCCGACTTCCAGGTCCTTTTCCAGTCCGTCCCGGCCTGTATTTTGGTGCTGGCACCCGACAGCCCGTATTTCACCATCCTGGCGGCTAGCGACGCCTATCTGCGGGCAACCAAGAAGCGGCGCGAGGAGATCGTGGGGCGGCCGGTCTTCGAAGTCTTCCCCGACAATCCCGACAGCCCGTTCGGGCCGGAGGCGAACAGCCGGGCCTCGTTTGAACGCGTGCTGCGGCACCGCCTCCCCGACGCCCAGGCCATGCGGCAGCACGATATCCGCAGGCCCGAACAGGGCGGCGGGTTCGAGGGCCGTTTCTCGAAATCCTCGAACACGCCGGTGCTCGATGAAAATGGCGACGTCCTCTATATCATTCACCACGTCGAAGATGTAGCCGGGCCAGTCCGGGCGGAACAAGAGCCTCGAGCCGAGACGTCGCCCGTCGACGCAGGGGGGAGGGAAACCGGGGCCGAGGCCCGCCCGGATGCGGCACACATCCGGCGTGAAGCCGACGCGGCCCGCGAGCGCGAGGAGTGTTATTCCGCCATCTTCGACAAGGCCCCCTTCGGCATGGCGCTGACGAAGATGCCCGAACGGACCCTCGTAGCCGTCAACGACGCGTTTCTGAAGATCTTCGAGTGCAACCGGGAAGAGGTGCTGGGCAAGAACAGCGGGCACCTGGGCATCCCGGACGTATGGTTACGGGGCCGGATAGCCTCCGAACTCCGGCAGCGCGCGGCAGTACGCGACGTGGAAATCACGCACAAGTCCAGGTCCGGGGCCAGGCTCGTTCTGTCGCTCAACGTTGATTGGGTCGGCATCGGCGGCCAGACGCTTCTCCTCAGCACCATCCAGGACATCACTGAACGCAAGCAGGTCGAGGAGTCGTTGCGGCGGGAGCAAAGCCTGCTGGATAGTGTCCTGCGGACCACCGATGTGATGCTGGTCTTTCTCGATCGGCAGTTCAACTTCGTCTGGGTCAATCCGGCCTATGCCGAAACCTGCCGGATGAGACCGGAGGACATGGTGGGCAACAACCATTTCGCCTTGTATCCCAACGCGGAAAACGAGGCGATCTTCCGAAAAGTCCGGGATTCCGGCGATGCGGTGTTTTACAAGGACAGGCCCTTCGTTTTCCCCGATCAGCCCGAACGCGGCACCACCTATTGGGACTGGAGCCTGACGCCCGTCAAGGGTAACGACGGAGCGACTGCGGGCCTCGTCTTTTCGCTGCGCGAGACGACGAAATTCAAGCGGGCTCAGGAAGCATTTTGCCAGAGCGAAGAGCGTTTCCGCGCTCTGGTGATGGCCAGTTCCCAGACGATCTATCGCATGAGCTCGGATTGGACCGAGATGTATCAGCTTTACGGCCGGGATTTCCTAGCCGACACGGAAGAGCCGAGCCGAAATTGGCTTCAGAAATACATTCCCTCGGACGACCAGCCGCAGGTCGTCGCCGCCATCGGAGAAGCCATCCGGACCAAGAGCATTTTTGAGCTCGAGCATCGCGTCCGACGAGCGGACGGCAGCTTGGGATGGACGTTTTCGCGTGCGGTTCCGCTGATGAGTGCGGATGGCGATATCGTCGAATGGTTCGGTGCCGCCAGCAATATCACCGAGCGCAAACAAGCCGAGGAAGCATTGCGCGAGAACCGGGCCCAGCTCGAGGCGGAATTGCAGGACACTCGGCTCCTGCAGAGCATCAGCGCAGCGCTTCTTCACGAGGACGACATCCAGGCCCTCTACGAAAAAATCATCGACGCGGCGGCGCACATCATGCACTCGGAATACGCGAGCATGCAGATGCTCTACCCCGAGCGCGGCCGCGGCGGCGAGCTTCGGCTGCTGGCGTTCCGCGGGTTCAATCCGCAAGCGGCAAAGTTCTGGGAATGGGTAAGCGCTGACTCCTCGGATTCGACATGCGGCGCGGCCTTGCGCACGGGCCGGCGCGTCATCGCGCCGGACCTGGAGAACTGCGATTTCATGCAGGGCACCGAGGATCTCGCGACATATCTGCAAACCGGAATTCATGCCTGCCAGACGACGCCCCTGTTCTCGCGGAGCGGCAAGCTGGTGGGCATGATTTCCACGCACTGGCGCCGCCCGCACCAGCCGTCCGAGCGGGATTTGCGCCTGTTGGATATTCTCGCCCGGCAAGCCGCCGACCTCATCGATCGCAAGCGGGCCGAGGAGGCGTTGCGCGAGAGCGAAGAGAAATACCGCACTCTGTTCGAGTGCATGGACGAGGGCTTCTGCACCATCGAAGTGTTGTTCGACGAAAGCGAGAGACCCGTGGATTACCGGTTCCTCATCGTCAATCCGGCTTTCGAGCGGCAGAGCGGAATTCGGGACGCGGTCGGCCGGCGAATACGGGAAATCGCTCCGTTGCTCGAGGAACACTGGTTCGAGATCTTCGGAAAGATCGCGCTGACGGGCCAACCGATGCGCTTCGAAAGTTCCGCCGCGCAACTTCATCGCCATTACGACGTGTACGCGTTTCGGATTGGCGCGCCATCCGAAAGAAAAGTGGCGGTTCTTTTCAACGACATCACTCGGCGCAAACTGATCGAGGAGACCCTGCGCAAGGCCGACCGCCGCAAGGACGAGTTTCTGGCGATGCTGGCTCACGAGCTCAGAAACCCGCTGGCGCCGCTCCGCACCGGTCTGCACGTGCTGCGGAAGTCCGACGGCACAAACCCCGCGACGGAACGCACCCAGACGCTGCTCACGATGATGGAACGGCAGGTGAATCACCTGGTCAGGCTGGTGGACGATCTCTTGGAGGTATCGCGCATCACTCAAGGCAAGATCGCCCTGAAAAAAGAGCGGGTCGATCTGGCGACCATCGTCGGCCATGCCGTCGAAACTAGCCAGGCCCTCATCGAGGCCGGCAACCACACGCTTGAGGTTTCGCTCCCGCCGGAACCCGTGTGCCTCGACGCCGATCCGGTGCGGCTCACTCAGGTGTTGTCGAATCTCCTTAACAATGCCGCCAAGTACATGGCAGCGGGCGGACACGTTTGGCTCCTGGCGGAACGGCAAGGGCCGGACGCCGTGGTGAGCATCCGCGACGAAGGCATCGGCATCTCGGCCGAAATGCTGCCTCATGTCTTCGATCTGTTCACCCAGGCGGACCGTTCCATCGACCGGTCGCAAGGCGGGCTCGGCCTCGGGCTGTCCCTAGTGCGCCACCTGGTCGAGTTGCACGGCGGTTCGGTCGAAGCGAGGAGCGAAGGCCCCGGCCTGGGCAGCGAGTTCGTCGTCCGCCTGCCGCTGGCCTGGACCGGACCCTGATCGCCCCTGCCGGCGATGGTCAGGACGAAAACCGCCGCCGTACCCGCATCGCTTTCAATAAGGATTTTTTAGGGTGGGTTTAGGCCGCGAGGCCGTAACCCACCGAGCGACCTTCAATCGGTGCGTTACGCGGAGCCTGTCCTGAGCCTGTCGAAGGGCCTGTCCCGAGCGAAGCCGAGGGGCTAACTCACCCTGCGATTAGAGCAGTTTCCATTCGTACGTGATGATTGATTGCAAATGGCCTTAGAGCATTTTCATACCTACTGTACGGGCACTCGCGCGTAGGTCGGGAATCCCTTCCCGACGGTGCAGTTGGGTCAACGGGTTCGTCGGCAAAGGATTGCCGACCTACATATCCGAATCCCTTACACCGATTCGGAAAACGCTCCCACAAGCCGTAAACCAATCCGACAGCCGCTCTAATGTTCACTTGAATGTCGGATGGAATAAGTCGTGAAACGGCATTCCTCCGTATACTGTCCGAAACCCTTCAAGGAAAATCCATGCGCGAAATCGAAACGCTGATTGCCACATTATCGGGCTGGGTATGGGGACCGCCCATGCTCGCCCTATTGGTCGGAACCGGGCTGTACCTGACGATCTTGCTGCGCGGCGTGCAGTTCCGCGCCCTGCCCCGAGCCTTCAGCCTTATCTTCGCGAAGGATCACGGCCACGCCGGCGATATCAGCCATTTCGCCGCGCTGATGACGGCGCTTGCGGCCACGGTAGGCATAGGCAACATCGTCGGTGTTGCCACGGCCATCACCCTCGGCGGTCCCGGCGCGGTGTTCTGGATGTGGCTGACGGGTCTGGTGGGCATGGCCACCAAGTATTCCGAGGCGGTGCTGGCGGTCAAGTACCGCGAAAAGGGAGAGTACGGCATGCGCGGCGGGCCGATGTACTATCTGGCCAAGGGTGCCGGCTTGCCTTGGCTGGGCAGACTGTTCGCGGTCTTTACCGCGCTGGCCACCTTCGGTATCGGCAACATGACGCAGGCCAATTCCACCGCCAGGATACTCGAAAGCACCTTTCACATTACTCCACTCACAACGGGCCTGGTGCTGATGGTACTGACGGCACTGGTGATCCTGGGCGGCGTCCGCTCCATCGGCCGGTTCACCTCGCTGCTGGTTCCGTTCATGATCGTCGGCTACATCGGCGCCGCGCTGGTGGTGCTGGTCCTCAATGCCGCCGAAATTCCGCATGCGCTGTACCTGATCTTTTACCACGCCTTCAATCCGATCGCGGCCGGTGGTGGCTTCGCGGGTGCCACCCTCGCCACCGCCATGCGTTACGGCATCGCACGCGGCGTGTTCTCCAACGAATCCGGACTCGGTTCGGCGCCCATCGCGGCAGCGGCCGCGCGCACCGACGGTCCGGTCAAGCAGGCGCTGGTGAGCATGACGCAAACCTTCATCGACACCCTGGTGGTGTGCACCATGACCGCCCTGGTGATCCTCACCGCGAACCCATGGATGCAAGACGTCAGTGCCGGAGAACTGACCAGCGCCAGCATGGCGGAAACGTTGGGCAGTACCGGGACCTTCATCGTCGCGCTCGCCACGGCGCTTTTCGCCTACTCCACCCTGATAGGCTGGAATTACTACGGCGAAAAAGCGGTGGAATACCTGTTCGGGCCGCGCTCCATCCGCATCTACCGCATCTTCTTCGTTGCCGCCGTAATCGTTGGCGCCACCACCAGCCTGGAATTCGTCTGGAACTTCTCCGACCTGATGAACGGCATGATGGCCATTCCCAACCTGATCGGCCTCCTATTGCTGTCGAAAGTCATCAAGGCAGAAACCAACCGCTATTTCAAACAGGAAAGCCGGCCTGAGAGTAGCGCGGCGCCTGAAACAGCCGCCAGGTCTTCGCCTAAGGCGCGACGGTCTGCTCGGGCAACATCGGGAGATCCCCGCACCTGACCGAACGGCGGCTCGCAAGTTTCGCCCAAAGCGGTCAACGAGCAAGAACGGCCGATCAGACCTGAATGTGGCCTCGCCGCCACCGGTATTTGCCGGTCCGCAGGAATTGGCCGAGTGCCGGCAGATTACGATGAGATTGATCAATGCGCGGCGTTCGACCTTATGCAAACCTTTGCCTTTGCATAATCGTCCAAATGCGTGGGAGAAGACCTGATGTTGATCGCGTCATTAACCTTAATAGGTATTGTCGTTACCCGTGTTGCAAAATCAGTAACGCGTCTTTCGATCCATCGTTCAAGAAAGGCCTCGGACGGCCATCTACAGAGTCTTGCGCCTTCGCCGATATCGAGACGCCGCAAAGCCAATCAGCGCTAGGCCCGATGCGATACCGAACAGGCTTACGATTCGTGTCGTCAAGCGCTCTACGCCGGAGTCGGCGCCGACATTGAGCGGGATTCTCAGTATGTCTTGTTCCGGAACGGCATCTGTTCCACCCTTGATCAGGTAGATCGCGTAATACCCATTCGTATCAAGGTCAAAATGCGATTCGATGACACCTTTGGAATAAGTTTTGGCGAGAACCTCCGATATGGTGCGCAGATCCTTGAAGTTTTCAGCATCGCTTTCATCGCCGCCCGTAAACTCCTGTTCGACGATCCGGATGCCGATAGGCATGCTCCTCGGTTCGTTACCCA
>NZ_JBDIVO010000062.1:0-18863 GCF_039794385.1 Methylocaldum sp.
CCATGTCCGCCAGGGTCTTGTAAAAGGTGCCTTCATGGATGAGCGTGCCTTTCTGGGACAGCACCGCGACATAGCGCGCCACGGTATCGACCTCGCAGCGGTAACCGCCGCCCGGCTCCTCGGTCCGGCGGGCATTGCCGGCCCAATCCACGAAAAAACCCGATGCAACCGTCATGCTTTTTTCTCTCCTCTTCTTCAAGTAGCCAAGGCCATCCGCAGCACTCGTGCGAAATGCACGCTCTCGCGTTGCGCACCGTCGCGAATCTGATGACGGCAACTGGTACCGTTGGCGATCAATAAAGTATCGGTATCGGCCTCCCGCACTTTCGGCAACAGCGCGAGCTCGGCCATCCGCATGGAAACTTCGTAGTGTTCGGCCTCCAGCCCGAAGGCGCCGGCCATGCCGCAGCAGCTCGATTCGATGAACTCGACCTGGAGTTCCGGCACCAGACCCAAGACTTTCCGCATCGCTTTCAATGCGCCAAAGGCCTTTTGGTGGCAATGTCCGTGTACCATCGCCCGCGCGCCAGGCACGGATTTGAACGCCAGCTTGAGGCGCTTGGCGTCGTGTTCGCGGGCCAAAAACTCTTCCAGGAGGACCGCCGCCTTGGCGATCTTGTCGACCTTCTCCCCCAATCCGAGGCTGTAATACTCGTCGCGCAGCATGAGGAGACAGGACGGCTCCAGTCCGACCACGGGGAGCCCGCGCTCCACATAGGGCCACAGCGTTTCGACCATGCGCCGGGCCTCTGCCCGTGTTTCCGCGATCAAGCCGTGAGAAAGAAAAGTGCGCCCGCAGCATAGAGGCCGTTCTCCGGCCGGCGGCCTCGCGATGTGTATCCGATAGCCTCCCGCCAGCAGTACTTCCAGCGCGGCCTCCGCGGTTTCGGTATCGAAATGGTTGGAGAAGGTATCCACTAGCAGGACGATTTCGCGGCCGTCCGGAGCACCGATGCCTTCTCTCGGTGCAGAAGCAAGAAAACTCCGGGCTGCGCCACGCGGCAGCGAACGCTTGGCGGCGATACCAAACACGCGTTCGACCCATCGCGCCAAAAAGGGGAAGCGTTCACGGAAAGAAATCAGCGGATTCAGCGCCGCGAGCCAGTGGGCGAAACGCGGCAGATGGGCGAAGAGACGCTCGCGTAACGGCGCTCGGCCGAGCGCTGACCAGCGCTGAGCGAGCGTTTCGACGCGAAGCAGCGCCATGTCCACGCCGTTCGGGCACTCGCGCTTGCAGCCTTTGCAGCCCACGCACAAATCCATTGCCTCGGCGAGTTCCGGACCGGCAAAAGGCTTAACGCCGTACTCGCCGTTCAAGGCAGCCTTGAGCGTGGCAGCCCGGTGCTGAGTCGAGTGTGCGACATCCTGAGTGGCGCGAAAGCTCGGGCACATCACGCCCTTTTCGGTGCGCTGGCACTGTCGGTTGCCGATACAGACGGCCGCCGCCTTGCCGAAGGCGCCGCCCGCGGCAGGTACCGCCGCGTAGGCGTCGCCAGCACCGTAGCTGTCATAGGCCGACCAGTCGAGTTGGGTATCCATCGCGCTCAATGAGAATAAAAAGCCGTCGCCAAGCATCAAGCAATAACGATGCCCATTCTCAATATAGACGCACAATACTGTTTTATAAGGATGTTTTTGAAATCGCCAGCGCCTGATTCGATTTTTCGCTATGTCAGGTTCGTGACAAAACCCTGTCTCCGTATTCCTCTTGTCGCGACCCCGAGGCGCATTTCCGACAAAACGGGGTTCATCGAAATTCGGAAGTCCCCGCCGCTATTTACAAATCGCGAGCTCGCTATTTCCTTTACTAAATAGCGTAAGAATGTAGAATCGGGCGCGTTCGGGGCTTGCATCGCACTCGACAGGCTGCCGAATCTGCACAACTTTCCTGTTCGATGGGGGTTCGCCATGACCATTCAGTGGAACGCCGATCTGCCGGACGACTATCACCGGCAAGCCATAGCGCCCGTGAGTTTCGAGCGCCACGTGGATACCTTCGCTCATGCCTGCAAGGAGCTAGGATTCGATGATGCCGGAGAACGATGCTTCTATCGGCATGAATTCACGCTGACCGAGGACCGCTTCGACGCGGAGGAATTTCCCGTCGAGGTCGGCGTTTACTGGGAAAGGGTCATCGCCTGGCGGCTCGTCAGCGGACTATGGCTTAAGCTGAAAATCTGGGCCGATCGCCTCGACCGATGCCCCCGCCGCTTCGTTACGCAAGCGCCGGAGCTCGTCGAGGAAGCGGAGATCGAGCGTTAGCGCCTTTTCACTTCAAACAGGTTTCGATTCCTGGGTCATCGCGAACGATGCGGTTCATGCCTCACCGCATCCTACGGACTCAAGGCGGGCGGCCAACTGGGAAAGGCTCTAAAGCTTCTTGATCTCGATGTTGTATTTCTGAAGAGCGTAGTGCATCTGCCGCGTCGTCATCCCGAGCAGCCGCGCGGCCTTGGCCTGCACCCACCCGCACTCCTCCATCGCCCAGATCAGCCTTTCGCGCGTCGATTTGAATTCCGGCACTCCTCTTCCCGCTTGCGAATCGTGATCGGGTTCGGCTGCGGCGGGAGCTTCCGCGGAAACGGCCGGAACCGGGCTCGACATTTGCGAGATCGGCCTCAGCGCCAGCGAAAAACACATGTTTTTCTGGCATGGCAGATTGATGTCGCGAATCGTTTTGCCGCGGGACATGGCCGCAGTCCGCTCCACGCAGTTTTCCAGCTCGCGGACGTTGCCGGGCCAATAGCATTCCGCCAGGATCTGTTTCGCCTCCGGCGACAGCATGAGCTGGCGCTGATTGGCGTGGTTGAAGCGTTCCAGGAAATGATCGGCCAATGGAAAGATGTCTTCGCGCCGTTCGCGCAGCGCCGGCAGGAGAATGGATATCACATTGATCCGAAAATAAAGGTCGGCCCGGAATTCGCCCTTGAGCACCGCATCCTCGAGATTGCGGTTGGTGGCCACGATCAGCCGTACGTCGACCTGTATCGGTTTATTGCCGCCCACCCGTTCGAATTCCCGCTCCTGCAGCACGCGCAGAAGCTTGACCTGGAAATTGGCGGATACGTCGCCGATTTCGTCGAGAAACAGCGTTCCGCCGTGGGCCAGCTCGAAGCGGCCTTTACGTTCTTGCGTCGCGCCTGTGAAAGATCCTTTCTCGTGGCCGAACAACTCGGATTCCAGCAGGGTCTCGGACAAGGCGGCGCAATTGACCCGCACGAAAGGCCCGTCTTTGCGCGCGCTCAGATGGTGAATCGCGTGCGCGATCATCTCCTTGCCGGTTCCGGTTTCGCCGCGCAGCAGCACCGTGGAATGAACCGAGGCCGCCCGTTCCACATCGGCGAACACCTCTTGCATGCGCTGGCTCTGGCCGATGACGTTGACCAGCCCTCGAACGGGCTGGGCCGCCTTTTGCAAGCGGTGCTGCTCTATGATCCGCTGTTCGCGTTCCGCAGCCACGAGCTGGTGGAGCCTGATCGCCTGGCCGACCAGATTGGCCACCATCTTGAGCAAACGGACGTCGTGCTCCAGATGCCCATGGTAGGTCGTCATGTCGCGGTCGGCGCTGAGGACGCCTATCGTGTCCCCCATGGCCTTGATCGGAATGCCTATGAACGCGATCCTTTGCCCGCTCGAAAGATCGCGCGAGCCCGTCCTGTTCAGAAACTGCGGCTCTTCGGCGATATTGCGAACGACGATGGGAACGCCTGTTTTGATGATCTTGCCGACGATTCCTTCGCCCTTCCGGAATTGTCCTCGCTCGATTTCATCGCGAGACAAACCCGCCGCCCCAATAACATGCACGTCGGCGTTGTCCTGCACCAAGCTGATCATGCAGCGCAGCATGTGCATGTGCGATGAAAGAACGTTGAGCGCCTCCCGGAGGGTTTTATGGAGATCCAGGGAGGAGCTGAGAATCTTGCTGATCTCGTAAATCGTGATCAGCTCCAAATTCCTTTGCTTTTCCAATGGGTTAGCTGCTTCTCTTGCTGACATAGCCGGCCTCGTACGGTGGGGTTAGCCCGCAATTCCCTGATATGCTCGAATGCAGCTCTGATGAGCCTCCGCTGGCAACTTCAGAACTCGATTAATGGGATGAAGCAGGTTTTATGCCCGGTTTCGGCTTTGGAAATGGACCTCGGCCGCTCGGTTACGATCCGGAACGGCTGCCTTGGTCATAGGTAGCCCCGAAGGGCAATGCCGGTCGCTATCGGACCGGCGGGACTGGTTCGATCAAGCTACGGAAAATGCGGCATGGGACACGTCGATAAACGGTTCAACATTGACGGAGATTTGCTGTATTCGAGGTCGGAGTTCGTCCCATCCTCATCACGTCGGGCGAGCCAGGCTCAGAGCCGCCCACCTCTTATATTGCCGACGTTTCGCAATGCGTATAAACGGTCATTTTCAGGGGGAGTCATCGCGGCAACCAGATTTTCCAGCGACTCGATGCGAGCCTTCATGTCGGCCATGGTCTGATTCACGACATCCGGGATGTGGTGATGATCGAGATCGATCCGCTGCGGATTCATGGTAACGCCTTCCTTGGGCTGCACGATCCTCCCTGGAATGCCGACCACGGTCCGGTTTGCCGGCACGTCCTTGACGACGACCGAATTGGCGCCTACGCGCACATTGTCGCCAAGGGTAATCGGCCCGAGAATCTTGGCGCCGGCGCCGACCAGAACGCCGTCGCCCAGAGTCGGGTGGCGCTTGCCTTTGTTCCAGCTCGTACCTCCCAGCGTGACGCCATGGTAAAGCGTGACGTCATCGCCGATTTCCGCCGTTTCGCCTATGACCACCCCGGCTCCGTGATCGATGAAAAAGCGGCGGCCGATGGTCGCTCCGGGATGAATGTCGATATTGGTCCAAAGCCGCGTCAAGAACGCCAGCAAGCGCGCCCCGTAAAAAAATCCGCGTTGCCACAGACGATGGGCCACGCGGTGTATGAGAACGGCATGCAGGCCGGGGTAAGTCGTCAACACTTCGAAGCGAGTACGGGCGGCGGGATCGCGGCCGAAAACGCAGGCCACGTCTTCTCGCCATTCCGCGAATAGATTCTGCGCCCGGGAACCGGCGGACGGTCTTGGCGACGGGGCCGATGCGGGCCGAGCGTCCGAATCCGAGAGAGATTCAACTTTGCGGTCCAGAATCTCATAGCTCGCTTGATGTCTCATGGTCCCGCTACCTCTATCTCGCTCGTGGGCCGTTGACGGCTTGAAAAGTACTCGTGGAGAAATACCGACTGACGGTGGCCTCGGTTTGATGAATTCGCATTCGCGTACAGCCATTCGGCAATGATTTGGTTCTTCGGAAGCATGCCTCATGCCATGGCAAATCCAGACCAAAATGCCTTTAAATCAACGCTTGGCGGACTTATGCCGATCGATGCCGATAGTGGCAAACACGACAATCCGTAATTAATTGTGAGACTTCTTACAAATTCGGGTGGCGAATCCGTTCTCGTCGTCCAAACGATTCTTGGAGATTCGAGACGATCGCGGATGGGGCATAAGCTTGCCCCTTATAGTGCAGTCGTTGAGTTTTTCGTGAGGATTTGCGGTTCGCGCTGAACCACTATGGACGGCGCGGCACCATATTAGCGCATAGCTGGCGGATACGTTTTCCGTGGCCGAATCATACCTTCGAAAATTGCGCTATGGTTCAAACACTTATCGGATGATCAATATCTGGCACAACCGTTGCTTAAAGATTATCGGCATATCTTATCCTCCCACTTCAACGAGTGTTGAGTTAACCCGGCTTCGGCCGGGTTTTTTATTGGGAATAAAAAAAGCCCCGTTTGTCGGGGCGGTTCGTCCGTGAACCTGGTTGGCGGCGCCATTCTGTCGCACCGCTACCCGCGCGGAAATGCGTATTAATGCGTATTCCGGGATATTACGGTTTGCCGTCCGGAGAATTTGGTCTACGCTGAATATGTCGCATCAATTCTTGTGATTGTCTTCGGCGACAACCCGGCTCGCACCCCGTAGCCGGGTTTTTTATGGGTCCATCGGCGGACGGGAACTCGTTTGTTTTAACCTTGATTCCAAAAACCGCCGTCCTTGCTCTTCGCCATCCTGGACGAGACGGGCGATATGTTCGGGGCAGCGATCGAGTTTGCTTTCGTAATTCAAGCTTTTCGCCAATTCGACCGACATCTCTATTCTCGGGATATGGTAGGGCGCGTCCGGATCGTCGGGGAACGATCGAGGAATCTTTATTGGTTCCTTGATATCGAATTCGGCCAAAAATTCGTCCTTGAACGCTCCTGCGACGATGAAATCGTTGATCCGCTCGATTTGGCGCAGACTGTGAAACAAGGATATGTTGCCCGTCAGTTCGTTATGGCGATCAAGAATGTCGTCCGGCGCGACCGGGATTTCATCGGCCGTGGTTGGATTGATCTTAATCACCCAGATTTCATTGGGGATGTTTCGAGCGCCGACGAACCGGGGATCGATCAAAGTAGAAATCGGCGGATTGTCGGAAAACAGCCCGTCCCAATAGGCCATTTCGCCAATCGACACCGCCGGGAAGATGCTGGGAACGCACGCCGAAGCGAGGAGATAATCGATTTTGATCGGCTCGAGGTATGAACTGAACTTATGCAGTCGGCCGGTGAGCACATTGCAAGCGCCTATGATCAGAATCGGCGGCTCCGTTTGCTGACCCAGAGCGGCCAGTTTGTCTGCATCGATATGGGTTTCCAACAGCGTCCGAAGATCCGTGAATTCGTTCCGAATACCGAGAGTCGCAACCGAAAAGGAACTGCGCGCCACCGGAGACGAGGGGCTCACGTTGTACTGGGGCATCAGTCCCTTTCCCGTCAGATAAAGCGAGTGGATAACGGAATCATTGAAAAGGCGTTCCTGATACGTCTGGGCGGTATTGTCGTTCCAGAAATCCAAGACCCGCTTGCAAAAGGGTTTTTCGCCGTGTTTCAAGGCGTACCAAAGCATGAAACCGCAGATGGCACCGCCCGAGGTTCCGCTAATGCTGACGATGTTGAAATGATCTTGAACATTGTTTTCCGCAAGGGCTTTGAAGACGCCGGCCGTAAACGCGGTTTGGCTTCCGCCTCCCTGGCAGGCGATGGCAACTTTGGGTTTCATCGAGAAAAATCCTCCGAAAATGCGTTAAGCAGATGATGAGCAGGATTGTGATTTCGTCCTGATCCCCGGTTTACCAACGGCCGGCCGAGTGGTTTCGCCTTTCTACCTAACCGGATAGGTCGCCAACTGGCCCAGCCCAACCAAAACCATCACCCCGGCGATGCTCAACAATGCGACGCGGACCCGAAACTTACTGAAATGCGCGGCGATGCCCGTGAAGAACAGGGCGGCGGAAAAGATCACCGTTGTGAGTACATAGTCGTCGCCCTGCTGGTTGGCTGCCTGGGCCTGATCGGAAGCCGTTCCCGCTTCCTGTTCCAATTGAGCAGCCCGGTCGGAAAGTTCCTGCCGGTACTCCGGCAGGACGAAGGGCGAGCTGGGTGCGGCAGCATTTTCCAGCGGCCGGCTGGCTATCCAGGCTTCGAAGGCCGGCCTGAATTCGGGTCGAAAGCGTTGTTCGAAGAATCTCGCCCGTTCTTCGTCGCCGTCCTTATAGGCATTGAGCCACTCGATGAAAAGCTCCAGGTCGACGGATCGGTAAAGATAGGCGAACGTGGACATGCGGGTCGCTTGGACCCACCGTATGGAGGAAGTGTTGTAGTTGGTCGATTGAACGCCGCTCCAGCGTTTGGACTGGTAACCGGCCCACGACGAAGCCAGAGCCGCAACCGACAGCAGGATCGCGCTGGCGATGTCCAGCCAATATTCGTATGACATAGAAGCTTGATGCTGCGCCGTCCCCTCATCAGAGGACGCGGCCGTCTTGCCGGATTCGGTGCTGTCGTCCTTTGCCATCGTTCCTCCCTGTTGTTGGCCTCACGGCCCCTTACTTCTCCATACACAGGCCGCCGTTATTCGGAGCGTTTCCTCGATCGGCAGTCTCGGCAAAGACCGAATGATCGCCCTCGAAATCCCCAGGATGGATTTCGCTGCCCACTCCGGCGAGAGAATGCGCTCGGGGCGTTACACGATCAATACAGGAAATTACAGGGGGGAAGCACCGCTAACTCTCCTTCTTGGTTATGTTTATCGGGCGGAAAACCCGGTTTGGCCGGGTTTTTATTGGATGATTGATCAAAAGATCATGTCTTGTGACAAGCGACATCTTGCAAGATGCTTTGCACACAACTTTGCATCATTTGGCGCGAAGTTCTCTTTTTTATAAAAAAATCAACATAATACGTTTGCATATTGACTTGCACAAAAGTGTTCACCAATGTCGGACATCACTGTCGAAACCCATCGGGCAGGACCATTCACGTTTCGCGTCGGGGCCAAACTAGAAGCATTAAAAAGCTGTTGAATAGTAAAGAAATCAACCCACGACAGTACCAGGTACTGGAATATTTGGCGTCCCGTCCGAGCGGAATTAAGCTTTATGAACGCAATCTTTGGTATCGCTCTATTTACCGCAATGTTTCTGCAGCTACGGAAAGCCGCGATTGGAAAAACCTGCTGGCGCAGGGGTTGGTGGAAAAAACCGAGCATGGAGTTGTTTCTCTGAAGCGCATGTAGGCCACGACCAAGCGGTCTGATTCCATTCGGCATTCGAGTGAACATTAATCGTAGGGTGGGTTAGCGCAGCGTAACCCACCGATTCGAGGTCGCTCGGTGGGTTACGGCCTTGCGGCCTAACCCACCCTACAAAAATTAATGCCTTATTGAAAGCGATTTGGGATCACCTCCTTGCCGGCGGCACATAACCGCGGCTCGCCCTTTTTGTGCCGGCTGGAACACCCGCAAAGGGACCGGATGGGATCAAGAAAGGACAATACGCATCTTTCAAGTCGCTTGGCACATGGCCGCCTCGCTCATTGGACCACATTCTTTTCAAACCTCGCTGCTCTAACCAAGTGCTAGGTTTGAAGACAGGTCCTTAGACAGGATCGAGACGTGGCACAGACCTTTACCCTTTGATAGACCCGTTGCATCAAGAATATCCTCGTCTTACATGCTTATTTCTTGATCACACTCCGAGCCATGAAGCAGCTCTCGCTCGTTCATTTCTGCTTCGACCCATTGAATTTCCTGCACAAGGCTTGTCAGAAGACCGTCCTCGGTCTGGGGTCTTAGCTCTTCGGGCAGAACATGCCAGGTATAGGTTTCAATTTCCAGGTGCGGTTTTAAGTCCGACGTGTTCCTGAGAAAGTCGAACACCTTACCGATCTGATCACGGGTCGTTCCTAATGCTCCATTTCCGAACCCGCTGATTTGTAACGGGACATGGAAGTGAATACGCCAAGGTGCATGCGTCGCCCAAGCGGAGTCATTCAATACGATGGGAAGATCCCTTGCACCTATTACCCGTCCATCGCCAAGTTGCGAACGTACTTGATGAAGGTACCGCGGCTCGGCAAAACCTTGTAAAACTTGCCGAACTTCCGGGTCCGACGGGTCGATGACCTCCAATGCGCTGGAAAGCTGAATTTTTCCGATTTCAATGCCTGCGTTTCGAAGTCGAGCCAATGACGCGGCAACATCTTCGAACATGACGGCTTGGTGGCAGACATCGAGGCATACGCCCAAGTACTCGCGAATCAGTTCGGGTTTCAGGCGTGCGCGCTGTGCCGCTTCCGGGAGATCGCGCTGAAAAAAAACAATGGCTTCATCGGTGGACTCCAGTGCGGCATCGGGCTCCATTTCCAGACACACGCGGATACGTTTGCCGCTGACTTCGTGCAGCCGTTCCAGTGCTGCTGCAAGTCTGCACAAAGTATCTGCCGCTTTTCGGGTTTGCTCGATCGTCCACCCATACCTGTATCCAAGGGGAACCGTCGATATGGTGGCCTCGCTTTGCCATTCCGGTAAGCATGCCGCGAGCAATTGGGCGAGATCGAGGGTGTAATCGTAACGTGCCGGTTCCGTCCAAGCGGGCAGGTAGACCCGTTCCTTGAGCGAGATCGAGTGAAATCCGCCGTATGGAAACCCGTTCAAGGTAAAGAGTTCGAGCCTGCATCGATTGAGAAGATCGATAAATTCGAGGCCCTGCCGGGATATTTCCCGCAACTCTGCCGCAACGCTTTGGCTGAGCCAGAGCCCGGTTCCCATGGATGCAATCCGGCGACGCTCGCGCACGCCGTTGACCGAATAGCTGATTACGCGGCGAACCTCGTCGAAGGTTTCTCCCGGGTGAACGTTGGCGCAATAAGTGAGCTCATGGCGATGCCATTTGGGTCGAGATGCGTCACTCACTGCACGACCGGTAGTTGTCCGCGCAGCACCGAATTGTTCTCCCAGAGTCGGGTCTGGTCGATTTTGACAGGTCCCACTTCTTCCAGGGAAATGCGGCCACTCTGCGCATAAAAGTTGATTGGGTTGACGTACAGTACGTATTCGATCTGATCCTCGTTGAATCCGGCCTGACGCATGGCTTCGCCCGTCTTCGGCACCTTGAGCGGATCGCTCCGCCCCCAGTCAGCGGCACTGTTGACGACCATCTTTTCCAACCCGTATTTCTGCAACAGGGCCACCATGCGCTCCTCGCTCATTTTGGTGTGTGGATATACCGAGTGCCCGCGCCAGCAGCCGGTCTCCAAAACTAAAGGCAGCGTCTCCTCGTTCAGATGATCGATCAACACCATTTCTTCATCCATTTGCATCTCCCGAATGAGGGCAATGGTTCGCTCGGTGCCGCGTTTTTTGTCCCGATGGGGGGTGTGCACCAGCACCGGCAGGTTCAAGTCCTTGGCGATTTGCAACTGCTCGGCGAAGAATCGCTCTTCCCCGTCGGTCATGTCGTCGTAGCCGATCTCGCCTACGCCGACGACACCGTCCTTCTCGCAATAAAGCGGTATGAGTTTCATGACCTCTTCGGCTAGAGCCGTGTTGTTGGCTTCCTTCGGGTTCAGTCCGATAGTGCAATAATGCCGAATGCCGAACTGACTGGCCCGGAACCGCTCCCAACCGACGAGCGAGTCGAAGTAATCTATAAAAGTGCCCGGCTGGGTACGCGGTTGCCCCTGCCAGAAAGCGGGTTCCACCAAGGCGACTATGCCGGCGGCGGCCATGTTCTCGTAGTCGTCGGTGGTACGGGAAAGCATATGGATGTGAGGGTCGAAATAGCGCATGAAAAACTCCTGGACTTCAACTGATATCAACCACCTGCGGCGGCGCCTAGGACTTCCCGCACGTGCTCGTCCGTTTCGAGGCTAAACCGCTGATCGAGCGCGGCGCGCAGCTCCGGAAACCGCTTTAACGACTGCACCATGGCCTTCGCCGAGTAGTACCGATGCAGTGGATTCGGGTCGTCAAGATAACGACTTACAAACTCGACACCCTTCACTGAGGCATAGGGTAAAAGGGCCATCCAGATTTCCGGAGGCACGTCGCGATCGGCCGCCAACAGTTCGTCGACGTAGTCCTCGCACATGCGCGAGAGTTCGGAATTCACGCGTTGTCCGAGACCGTAGATCAAATCGGCGTTAAGGCGTACGAAGAGAGCCTTGAGCACCATCTGATTGAATTCCCGATCGGAATAATAGGCCGCGGGATAAGGATTCAGCAGTGCGATCGACGAAACCAGTACAAGGCTGTTGGCACGTCCGGCTTCCAGCGCCAAGGACTTCAAGCGATCGGCGGAAGGAAACAGTGCCAGCCCTCTGACGATCGCGGCACGCTCGGATTCATCCCCTTGGCGAAAAAGGCTCGTTACCAGCGTCTCCGCCTGCTCCGGCTCCCGCTGCAAACATAGAAGAATCATGGCAATACGGCCTGCGTCGCCGCTTTCCCAGTGATCTATCGCGACCGGCCCGACGGAGCTAATCAAAGGCGAATATCGGACGCCAAGCGGTTGGCGGCCAAGCTGCCGGCGGGCCTGGGTTGAACACCGGCCTAGATCGGTTGCCAGCGCTTTGCTGTTCTCGAGTTTAGTCAGCGCTTCCCGCAGCCAGTCATTCTGCTGGTCGGAGCAAACGTCGCCAATCGCGCTGACCAGGCTGTTCAACATCTCAGTCATTGATGAATCCGGTAAAAAGCCTGCCACGGGAGCGATCGATTCTTGTTTATGTAACCCTGATATGCCGGGCGAGCAGGCGGCTTGGCAAAACGAAGGATAACACCAGTACTCCACCCCACCAAGGTCCGCCGCAGAAAGCGAGCAGAGCGTCGAGCGGAATGATGCCCAGCACCAGGCTCTTGACGGAACGCTGCACGCTCTCCGGTGTCGGCTCGCGGTAGGTCGCTATCAGTTCCCGCAGAACGCTCCATAGAGCGAGCACCAAAAGGACCAAAGGCCAAGCGTGCGGCAGCGTTCCCGACATAACCAGACCGACAAGAAGCAGAGCGGCGCCGATGACTCCTACAATGCACTGCACGATAGGCCTTCGGGAGAATCCGGACGTCTCTATGGAACTGAGCCGAGTCAGGCTGATCACGTAAATCAGGATCACCAAGGGCACGGACAGCAGCGCGCCGTCGAGATCGACGATGGACAACCCGAGTACCCAGTTCAAATAGCGGCAGCCGCCCATCGCCAGGGCGCCGACGGCACTCCCTTTGGCCAAGCCGTCGTAGATAAAGATGAGCGCGGCCAGCGCGAGCGCCCAATACAACTGAGTCTCGCCGACCATCCCCGCGGAGACGACGCCTAACGCCAGGAGCAGCCCCCCCAGCAACCATGCCGTCGAAATCGGGACTCGACCGGAGGGGAGCGGTCGGAACGGACGATCGCGGCGATCTTCCTCGTAGTCGAAACAATCGTTGAAGACCATTCCGCCCGAATAAAGAAATGCCGAGGCCAGCATGAGAAGCAGCAAGCTTCCCCAGCGTATCTGCCCACCCGTTGCAATCAGATGGGCTGCCAGGCTGTTCGAAACGGCGGTAAAGGCGTTGGGAATGCGCACCAATTGCAAATAAGGCAGCCAGATTCTCTCGGCGATCACGGGTTTTCTCCCAACAGCGCAGTGAGATAAGCGAGCGCCCGGCTTCCCGCTTCCACGGGTTTATCGGGGTAGCTGTAGAGTTCGACGGTAATAAATCCCCCGTAGCCGATACCCCGCAAGGCGTGCAAGTAACGCTGGAAAGGCAGTTCGCCGTCGCCGGGAACTCGATGGAAATGTTTTCGGTCTTTGATGTCCTCGACGTGCACGTTCCAGATGCGTCCCTCCAGAGCGGAAACGGTTTCCTCGACAGGCTCGCCGTCAAGGAACGAGTGGCCGATATCGAGGTTGACGCCGAGCACAGGCGAACCCACGGCGCGGATCACGTCCAGCGCTTCGGAGGCCCGCTCGACCAGCAAGCCCGGTTCGTACTCGATGCCGATTCGAACGCCGTAATCGGCAGCCACGCCACAGATTCTGACTAGGCTTTCGACGAAATAGGCTATCGACCGCTCCGGTTCGCAGGCTGACGTCGGCCGGCCGGAGGTCACGCTCACACAGCGCGCGCCGACCTCTCTGGCCAGCCGGACAGCTTCGATGGTGTAGTTTTCGCGCCACCGCCGCAGCTTTTCGTCCGGGTTTGTGAGAGCCGGTTCGAACACGTTTTCCGGCGGCGAAGGCGAATAGTATCCATTGGCCGTATTCGCATTCAGATTGCTTACCCCCAGTCCCGTCTCGTTCAAGATCGCCTTTACTTCGTCCAACGCGCCGCGGTCGACCTGCCCCGGAAACCAGTGAGGACGATCGCAAAGTATCTCGACGCCGGCGAATCCCAGCGAGGCGATTTGCCGGAGTGATTCCGGCAAATCGAAGCGGGTAAAGGCGTTTGTGCTATACGCGAGCTGCATCTAAGTCCCCCAATCAAAACTTCCAGTCGGCCGCCAAAACGAAATTCCGGCCGGGTTCATTCAGACCCGATCCGTGAATGCGGTAGTCTTCGTCGGTCACGTTTTCCAGGGCCAGGCTCAGCTTGAGGTCGCGGTAGACTTGCCAGCCGCCGCGCAGCGTCAAAACCGTGTAGCCCGGCGTTCCTCCCGGAGGAATGCGCTGATTGTCGGCACGATCGGAAGAACTCAGCCGGTCCTGTTCCTCGGCGACCGTCACCACGCCTTCCGCCCATAACTTGCCGTCCGGATGATCCCATCGGAGCCCTACGTTGCCCATGGTCGGCATCAGCCGATCGATGTATTCCTCGGTCGGAGAAGAACTCGCCGACGGATATCCGTCGATACGCCCGTGCATCCAGGTGAATGCGCCGAACGCGGTGAACTGGGACAGAAACCGATAGCTCCCGGCGATTTCGACGCCGTGGATATATCCGTCTCCGGCATTGCTCTTGGTCACCTCTCGGCTTCCGTTCACGGTTCTGCCCGTGGGTTTTCGAACGATCATGTCTTCGACGTCGGTGTAAAAATAAGCAATCTGGCTCGAAAAGTTTTCGTGCTGGGTCTTGATGCCGAACTCGTAGGCGATGAAGTCTTCCGGCCTCAAATTTGGCGCCGGAGTCTCCAACTCCCCCGATCGGGCGATGTCGAAGCGGGTCAGGTCGGAAAGGTTCGGCGCGCGGAATCCTTGGGAGATGCCGCCGAACACGTGCCAATGTTCCGCATCGTCGACGTGGTAGGTGGCTCGGACAGTCCCGAGCACGTTGTCCCAGCTTCTTTCAAGCCGTGTCTGCCGGCCGGTCAGGGGGTGCTTGACGCGATCGGCGCCCGCTTCGATGTGGTTGTAACGGCCGCCTATGACCAAATCGAGCGAATCGATCAGCCTGATATCGTCCTGAACGAAGACCCCCAGCGTGTCGTAGCGCGCATCGTCGGCGACCGGGCCCTGAATTTCCTTCGATGTCAACCGCCCGGCGGCATTGTAGTTATTCTGATAGGAACGCACCTCGTCATGGTAGTACTCGACGCCGTAAGTCCAAAACCCCACCGGGCTAAAACTGTCGAGCTGGGCGAAAAAGCCGGCGGTGCCCACGTCGAATCCGTTTCGCTCGCTGCGAAGATTGTTCCGGACCCGCAACTGGTCCTCGCTCTGGAGATGATAGGAAACGCTGACCCGAGCGCCGTCCACGAAAGAATCGAAATTCCTGCCATGGTACTGGAGATAGGTCAGCTCCCGATACTGATCCAAGGAGAGTTCCCGGTCGGTTCCGACTTGAGTGCCGGCGAAACTCTTGCCGAACGCGGTTCTGTGCGTACGCCACGCATTGTCCGGATCGACCCTCTGATGAGCCAGCACGAACTTGTGGTCTGGATTGAGGAAATACTCCAGCTTCAAATCGGCATCCTGCTCGTCGTAGCCGGTCATCGGCTGCTTGCCGGTAGGCTCGCCTGCCTCCAAATCTCCATAGCTCTTGATCGACGCGCCGGCCAGGAAGCCGATGCGCTGATCCCAACTGCCGCTGATTTCCGCCCGGCCGGTGTGGGAGTCCTCGGCATCGGCGAAACGATAATAGACTCGCCGGTCCCACAGAAAACCGTCGCCGTACTCATCGCGGCCGCGGGTCAAAGCATTGACGGTGCCGCCGACGGCATCGCTGCCGTAAAGCACGGAACTCGGCCCCTTGATGACTTCCAAGCTCCGGACGGTGAGCGGATCGACAGTGTTCCAATATTGGTTGGGACCGTCGCGGAAGACCGAATTATTGAGCCGGATGCCGTCGATCAGGAACAGGGTCCGGAAACCCGTGAAGCCGCGCAGAAATGGCGAACCCTGGCCGTGGCCGGTCTTTTGCACCATAACCCCCGGCATCCCGCTAAGTGCTTCGGGCACCGTCCGTGACATGCGGCGGTTCTGAATATCCCCGTCGGTGACGCGCTCGGTGCTGTAAGGCAGATCGAAAGCGGGCTTATCGGTCCGGGTACCGGTGATCATGATCGGGGCAAATTCGAAGAACTCGGTTCCGGGCGATAGTGAGTCCCGCTTTGCCGTATCGGCACGGGCCGGAGATCCATTGATCAGGCTGATCGTCAGCAATGTGAAGGTGAAGGGATGCTTAGTCATTTTTTGTTGTCTTCTTGCACAAAAACCCCCGAAAACCGCCGACCCTTTCGCAAACCAGCAGCAACAGATAGCTCGCGCCCGCCAACCCCGCCAAAAGGGGGCGCAAGCTCACGGCGACCGGCGAATCGACGGCGATTTCGCCATCGCTCGGCCAAGGGCGAATCAGCCCCTCCCGAAACCATCTATCCCCCAGGGACTCGCCGTTTCCGGAAGAACCGGCCTCTTCCTCCGATTCATGCAGGGCCGCCGTTTGCAGGCTCCGGTCCCCGGCTTTGAATACCGCGCGATAGATACCCGGCAGACTGACCGGCAGATCGCCCCGATAGCGGCCGGGAGCGATGCGATTCAGGGGAATCCGGTACGTGCCGCCCGAAGGCGTGGTGACGACGGACTCAACCGCCGGGTACTCGGCCCACTCGCTCTTATCGGAAGCCAAAGCTTCGAGTTCCAGCTCCAGACGGCCCGGACGGTCATGGATTTGGGCATGCAGCAAGGGACTGAGGGTGGCGGCACTGATCCAATCGATGAGACCGCCGAAAAAACGCCCCCAGTCGGACCACGCCAGCCAAGCCGGGGCCCACGCGTTCAAGCCGGCCGGAAGAGCCGCGACCTTACCGCCGCCGACCTGCCTGACCGCCAGCAGCGGATCGCCGTTCGGCGATTCCAGAAAGACCGTCGCTTCGGGCTGGGGGCTGGTGACCATATACCCGGACAAGACCGGCCAAGACACGACATCGGTAAAGAAAGGCAGCGTTTTTCGCGATTGGGGAGCGACTTTTCCCAATTCCGCCGCATCGCGGTGTTTTTCCACTTCGCGCCGCATGAGCCGGGGAAGTTGGGCCAATTGCCGAACGTGCATGACCTTGCCGCGCCCCATACGGGCGAGCCGCTCGAGCGCGGGCATTGCGGCTTGGTTGCCCACTGCCAGAGCGATCACTTCGATATCGGCGTCCGCGAGTTTTTTCTCGATGCCGCCGAAATCGCCCTCCAGGAAGCGGCCGTCGCTGACCAGCACCAGGATGCGCCTTTCGGTCCCGTCGTGTGACAAACGTTCGACCGCCGATTCGAGGGCCGGCAGCAAGCGGGTGCCGCCGGAAGGCGTGAAGGCCAAAGTCCGTTCGAGCATTTTCGCCGGCTCCTCGTAAACGCCGAGAGGCAGAACCTCGTGAACGCCGGCGTCGAAGACGGTGAGACCTACGCGGTCCCTCTCCCATAAACCCCTGACCGTTTCCAGCACGGCTCGACGGGCCATGCCCAAGCGGCTGACTCCGCCGCGGTCCTGGTCCATGCTGCCCGACTTGTCGAGCAGGAATAAAACCGATGCCGCCTGCTGGGTGTCCCGGCCTTCGGCGGTCACCGGCAAGATTTTCTCCAGGGCCGAATGGCGGTAAGCGCCTGCGCCGAAGCTGTTCGCACCGCCCAGCACCAGGAGCCCCAGCCCCGACCGACGCACGCCGTCGATCAAGGCCGACCAGGCATCCGGAACCATGTCGCCGATGGCCACGTCGTCCAAAACCACTGCGCCCCAGCTTTGCATGTCGAGCTCACGCCGGGGAAACTCCACCGGCGGGATGATCCGCACGGCCCGCCCTATTCGCTGTAAGCCGAGCGCGGCGGGCGGCGGGCGGTTTGCCGAGCTGACGTAAAGGATGGGTCGCGGGTCGACTGCATTGACCAGTGCGATACGTGCGTTATTGCGGGAATTCCGGTCCGTGCCGGATTCAAGTGAGAATTCGAGCCTGCATATGCCCGGCGGGCAGGGGTCGATCGGAATCTGGGCGACGTTTTCGCCCCGTCGCCCGAAATCGATTTCGATGCTTTCGCGATCCTGCCCGTTCACCCGCAACGCCAGCCGCCCCGTCGTCGAGGGAGAGCCGGATGCGCGAACGATGACAGGAATCTTCTGCCCGGCATGAACGTAAGTCGGGTATTGGAGGTCCAGAATCGCGCCATCTCCAGGGTCGGCTTCACCGGATGGAATAAAGCCGTAGACCGGAACACTCGATGCGGCGGCTATTTTCAGAGCATGTTCCGCTTGGCCACGGGTTTCACGCATGTCGCTGACCACCAGCAGGGCGGATGACCGATCGGGGCGAACCCGCCGGAGCGCGGCTCGCAAAGCCGTCTCGAGGTCGGTGGCGCTACGGTCCAAGGGCAGCCGCCGCGGATAACTCGGTGACGACAGTAATTTTTCCCGCCCTTTCTGTCCGTCTATGGATGCGGAGTAATCGTCGACCGCTGCGGCGGCGAAACGGATGACATGGAGTTCCGCGCCCGGAGCTCCGGCGAGCTGTTGCGCCAACACCGGCCATGTCGTATCGAGTCCGTTCCCCATGCTCGCGGAGTCGTCCAGGAGAATGAAAAACTCTTCGATGGCGGTATTCCGGGATATCGTCGGATCGAACAGAGCCAGCAGCAAAAGGCCCAAAACGCCCAAGCGGGCATACAGAGCGCGGGATGACGGGATATCACCGGTCATGGGCGTTCAAACCGGCTTGGCGAATTTTTCCGCCCGCCCGATGCATCGCCGCATATCCAGCACCAGCAGCCCAATCGCTCCGATGATCAGATAAGGACTCAGATCGACACCGGCTCCGCCTGAAATCCGATCCGGCCCAGCCATCGGTTCGGGCATCGGTAAGGGGGCTATCCGCGATTCGCCGCGCGAGCGCCGGGCCGCATGCACCCGGTCGAGACGCGCCTCCGGCAAGAGCCGTTCGATCAATCCGGCGATCAGCACGGGATATTCGGGCTGTTCCGCGAACGCCTGAAATTCCATGTCGAGGCGAACATCAATCTCACTGGGATTTTCGTTAGAGGCGATCAGCCACTCCGATCCCGCAGCGAGGAGCGCCTTGCCGGAATC
>NZ_JBDIVO010000063.1:0-18732 GCF_039794385.1 Methylocaldum sp.
GAGTGTTGGCGCGGAGCTTCTCGGCCAGCATATTCAAACGTTGCGAGTTCATCGGATGAAATCCTTGGTGGGGTAAGTTCGGATGGACCATATCTATACATTTTTCTTGCCGTCATTCCGGCAGGGATTGCCGGAATCCAGGGCACAGGGATGTGATCCGCCTCTGCCATCCATGGCCTCTGGACCCCGGCAATCCCTGCCGGGGTGACGACTTCCATGACAATCTTGCAATCGTCGAGGATTCGTTAACCAGCGTCAAGGCAGAGCCGCCAATGCCGCAATTCCCCTTATCTGTTATCGATAGTTGAAGCCGGCTGTACCCGCCGACCATCAGCCGCCTATCGCAGCAGATGCGCCGACTGGCCCGGTTCTTGTGTAAAATGGTCAAGGAATAGGGGGAGCATGCCTGATGCATATATTGTTGAGCAACGACGACGGTTATTCCGCCCAAGGACTGATCGCCTTGGCAAATGCGCTGGGGCAACGGGCGCGACTGACGGTTGTTGCCCCCGAACGAAACCGCAGCGGAGCGAGCAATTCGCTAACCTTGGACAGACCTTTGCGCGTCAGCCAAACCGAAAGCGGCTTCATCAAGATCGACGGCACACCGACCGATTGCGTGCATTTGGCTATCACGGGATTGTTACATGAGGAGCCGGACATGGTGTTCGCCGGCATCAATCACGGTTCCAACCTGGGAGATGACGTTATCTACTCCGGCACGGTGGCGGCAGCCACCGAAGGGCGTTTTTTGGGGCTTCCGGCGGTCGCGGTCTCCTTGGCGTCGAGCAATCCGCAGCACTTCGACACGGCAGCCCAAGTTGCCGTCACCTTGCTCAAACAGATCCAGGAACACCCCTTGCCGGCCGATACTATACTGAACGTCAACGTGCCCGATATTCCCCTGACAGAGCTTCGTGGCTTCCAATCCACTCGTCTGGGCCAGCGCCACAAGGCCGAACCCGTGATCCGGACGACCGACCCGCGCGGGCGCGAGATCTACTGGATCGGCTCCGCCGGTCCGGAGCAAGATGCCGGACCCGGCACCGATTTTCACGCCATACGCAACAACTACGTATCCGTCACACCTTTGCAAATCGATTTGACCCGTTACGAAAGTCTTCAGCGATTGGCCGACTGGCTTCCGCGTGAGGTTATTCCATGAACCGTCGGCTTCAGGGTATCGGCATGACCTCCCGCAGAACGAGGGAGCGCATGGTCAGCCGATTGAAGGAACAAGGAATCAGCAATCAGTCTGTGCTAGCCGTCATGCTGGAAACGCCCAGACATATCTTTGTCGAAGAGGCTTTCGCGAGCCGTGCGTACGAAGACACGGCGCTCCCGATCGGATTCAACCAGACGATCTCCCAGCCTTATATCGTGGCTCGCATGACCGAACTGCTGCTGGAAAAAGGCCCGTTGGACAAGGTGCTCGAAGTCGGCACCGGCTCGGGTTACCAGACCGCTGTATTGGCGCAACTCGTAAAGCGGGTTCATTCGGTGGAACGCATTTACCCCCTTCAGCAGCGCGCCCGCCGCTGCATTCAGGATCTTCACCTGCGCAATGTGCGCATGAAGCACAGTGACGGCGGCTGGGGCTGGGACGATTACGCGCCCTACGACGGCATCATCGTCACCGCGGCACCGCCGGAGCTGCCGCAGCCACTGCTCGACCAAATGGCACGGGGTGGTGTCATGGTGATACCCATCGGCGACGGACGCGAGCAGTTTCTACAGCGGATTACGCGCACGGAAGTCGGGTTTCAGGCGGAAATCATCGAACCTGTCAGCTTCGTGCCTCTGCAAGGCGGATTGCTTTGACAAACAGCCCTCTCTTTCAGGATTAAGGAATTCCCGATGCATGAACTGATCAATTGGCTGGTGACGACCATCGGCGCGATGGGCTACACCGGAATTTTTCTGCTGATGGCCATGGAAAGCTCGGTTTTCCCCATCCCCAGCGAAATCGTCATGCCGCCCGCGGGCTATCTGGCCCAGCAGGGCAAGATGGACATGACCCTGGTGATCCTCAGCGGAACGGCGGGAAGCCTGGTCGGGGCTTACGCCAACTATTTCGTCGCGCGCTGGCTGGGCAGGCCGCTCCTGATCAAATACGGCAAGTACGTCTGGATTACCGAGGAGCACTTCAACCGGGTGGAGAAGTTTTTCCTCGCGCACGGCGAAATCTCCACCTTCGTCGGGCGGCTCCTGCCCGTAGCGAGACATCTGATCTCGTTACCGGCCGGCCTCGCCAACATGAATCATCTCAAGTTCAGCTTTTACACGCTGCTCGGGGCGGGGATCTGGGTATCGGTGCTCAGCTGGATCGGCTATTTCATCGGTGAAAACCAGGAGCTGATCGCGCGCTATTCGGAACACGCGGTCATCGACGTGATCATATTCAGCATCGTCCTGGTTGGAATTTATGTCGCGATCCATCGCCGCAGGACCCGCAGCCAGACGCACTCATGACTATCCCCGTATTTTCGATTTCCCGCCTTCCCCGCATTCTTTTCGGTTCCGGCCAATTGGCGGAACTGCCGAAACTGGCTCGCTCCTACGGTCACAAAGCGCTGCTCGTCACCGGAGTGCGCTCCTTCCGCTCGTCGTCGCGCTGGCCCTGGCTGACGGATAACCTGACCGAGCAGGGCATGATCTTCGAACACATGACCGTCAGTGACGAGCCCACGCCGCAGTTGGTGGACGATGCCGTCGCCGCCTTTCATGGCCGCAACATCGGCCTGGTGGTCGCCATCGGGGGCGGCAGCGTGCTGGACGCCGCCAAGGCCATCGCGGGACTCCTGCCCCACGGCAATTCGGTCATGGATCACCTCGAGGGCGTAGGCCGTAACATTCCTTACACCGGACCTGCTACGCCGTTCATCGCCGTGCCCACCACCGCCGGCACCGGCAGCGAAGCGACCAAGAACGCCGTCTTGAGCGTGCGCGGCGAGCACGGCTTCAAGAAATCGTTCCGCCATGACTGCCTGGTTCCCGAATACGCGATCGTCGATCCCGATCTGCTCGACACTTGCCCGCCGGATCTCATCGCCGCCGACGGCATGGACGCGTTCACGCAATTATTGGAATCGTACGTTTCCGCTCGCGCCAACCCGATGACCGACGCCCTCGCGAAAAGCGGCATGGAAGCATTTTGCGGCGGGTTCGTCGCAGCATTGAAAGGAGGCGACGGCGAGCAAGCCCGAGCCGGGCGCAGCGCCATCGCTTATGCATCGCTCGTGTCCGGCGTCACCCTGGCGCAGGCGGGACTGGGCTCGGTACACGGGCTCGCCGCGCCGCTGGGTGCTTTCTATCCGATACCCCACGGTCTCGCCTGCGGCACCCTGCTCGCCGAAGCCACGGCCATCAATATCCGCGCGCTGCGGGAGAGAGCTCCGGAGAATCCGGCCTTGAAGAAATACGCCGGTATCGCCGAACTCCTGACCGGCCATGGCTTCAAAACCCAGATGGAAGCTTGCAACGCCTTGGTCGAACAGTTGCACGATTGGACCGAACGGCTGGCTCTGAAGCGCCTCGGCCATTTCGGCGTGGAATCGGCGCACATCCCTAAGATCGTCGCCAACGCCCGCGGCACCAGCATGCAGACAAATCCGGTAACGCTCACCGACGGCGAAATCGGCGAAATCCTCCTCACCAGAATCTGAGGCCGATATGGCACGCCATTACCTCGAGCATTTGTTCAGCCCGAAGTCCATAGCCGTGTTCGGGGCCAGCGAGTTGCCCGACTCGGTCGGCGCGCGGATCTATCAAAATCTCTTGGACGGCGGTTTTCAAGGCCCGATCTACCCGATCAATCCCAAGTATCAACTGGTCCGGGATCAGGTCTGTTTCTCGTCGATCGAAGAGGTGAAGGAACACGTGGATCTCGCGATCATCGCCACACCGGCCGCCACCGTCCCCCTCATCATCCGCGCTTGCGGCCAACAAGGGGTCAAGGCCGCCATCGTCATTTCGGCGGGATTTGCCGAACAGGAGGGCAACGGCCGAATGCTGGAGCGGGCCTTGCTGGAAGAAGGCAAGCGCTATGGGCTCCGGATTCTCGGTCCCAACTGCCTGGGGCTGATGCGCCCTTCGGTCGGCCTCAATGCCACTTTCAGCAATAATGTCGCGGAACCGGGTTCGCTCGCCCTGGTCTCCCAGTCGGGAGCGCTTTGCACGGCGATTCTGGACTGGGCGAGCGCCCATCGCATCGGTTTTTCGACCATGGTGTCCTTAGGCGCCGGAGCCGATGTCACCTTCGGGGACATCCTAGACTATCTCGCTCTCGATCCCGAAACCCGCAGCATCCTGATGTACGTGGAAGGCGTGCGTGATGCGCGGCGTTTCATGAGCGGGCTCAGGGCCGCGGCTCGCATGAAGCCGGTGATCGTGATCAAGGCCGGCCGCCATGCCGAAGGCTCCCGAGCGGCCATGTCGCACACCGGCGCGCTGGTCGGTTCGGATGATGTCTTCGACGCCGCGCTGCAAAGGGCCGGCGTGGTTCGGGCCACCACCATCGAACAGCTTTTCGCCGCCGCCCAGCTCCTCGCGACCCAGCACCGCGTTCGAGGCAATCGCCTCGTGATCATCACCAACGCGGGCGGACCGGGGGTGATGGCAACCGACCGGGCCGTCGAGCAAGGCATCCGGCTCGCCGAACTGGGCGGACCGACCTTCGACAAGCTGAACGCGGTGCTGCCCAAACAGTGGTCGCACAATAATCCCGTCGATATCCTGGGCGACGCCACCCCCGAACGGTATCGGGCGGCCGTCGAGGTCTGTCTGGCCGACGAAAGCGTGGACGGCGCCCTGGTGTTGCTCACGCCGCAGGCCATGACCGATCCCACGGAAGCCGCGGAGGCCGTCATTCGCGCCGCCGAACAGAGCCGCAAGCCGATACTCACCTGCTGGCTGGGAGAAACCTACGTCCAAAAAGGGCGAGAACTGTTTACCGCACATCAGATTCCGACCTTCGCGAACCCCGAGAGCGCCATCGAAGCGTTCGGCTATCTGGCGGAATATCACCGTAACCAACAGATGCTGATGCAGGTGCCGGGGCCGTTGGCCTCGCACCAGATGCCAGACCTGACCGGCGCCCGCCTCATCATCGAGGGCGCCCTGGCGGAACGGCGGACGCTGCTATCCTCGCTCGAGACCCGCGCCGTTCTGCGCGCCTTCGACATTCCCGTGCCGCCGGCGCTGAACGCCCATTCGCCCAACGAGGCGTTATCGGCGGCCGAATACCTGGGTTTTCCGGTCGCGCTGAAGATCCTGTCGCCGGACATCACCCACAAGTCCGATGTCGACGGCGTCCGGCTCAACATCAACAGCGCCCAGACGGTGCGGAACGCCTATAACGATCTGGTGTCGACGGTGCAAGCCCGAAGGCCGAACGCGCGGATCGAGGGCGTAACGGTCGAAAAGATGTACCGTAACCGCAACGGCCGGGAACTGCTGGTCGGCGTGGTCGACGATCCGATTTTCGGCCCGGTCGTGAGTTTCGGCTCGGGCGGCACGGCGGTGGAAATCCTCAAGGACCGTGCGGTCGCCCTGCCCCCGCTCAACGAGCACATCGTCCAGACGATGATCGGCCAAACCCGTGTCGCACGGCTGCTCGGACAGTTCCGCAACCTCCCGCCGGTCAAGCTGGAGGCGATCGAACAAGTGTTGCTGCGGCTCTCGGAGATGGTCTGCGAACTCCCCGAGATCAAGGAGATGGATATCAATCCTCTGGTGGCGGACGACCAAGGCGTGTTCGCCCTGGATGCCCGCATTGCGGTGCATGAGCCGCAGCCTGGACGCCGGCCCTACGGGCACATGGCTGTCCACCCCTATCCCGGCCACTTGATTAGACAGTATCAGCTCGCCGACGGCACCAACATCATCATTCGGCCGATCCGTCCCGAAGACGCGGAAATCGAGAAGCGTTTCGTGAAGCAGCTTTCGCCCGAGGCCAAATTCTTCCGCTTCATGAACGCCTTGCAGGAATTGAGTCAGGACATGCTGATACGTTTGACTCAGCTTGATTACGACCGCGAACTGGCGCTCGTCGCCATCGTCGATTCCGGGGCCGAAGAAACGGAACTCGGCGTGGCGCGCTATTTCACCAATCCGGATGGCGAAACCGCCGAATTCGCCCTGGTGGTTGCCGACGAATGGCAGCACCGTGGGTTGGGTACACGGCTGATGTCCTGCCTGATCGACGCCGCTCGCGAGATGGGGCTCAAATCTTTGCGGGGCGAAATCCTGGCGAACAACGTCAAAATGCTCGGCCTAATGAAACGGCTGGCGTTCACCTGTCATACCAAAACCGACGACTCCACCATCGTCATCGCCGAAAAGTCACTGTGATTCTACTGGCGGATTTTTGGAAACATCCGCGAATGCTAAAATTTCACCCCTTTTTACTCTTGAGGTTTGTTGATGAACATCATCGCCCGTATCGCTGAAGAGCTCGGCGTCCGAGAAAGACAGGTCCAGGCAGCCGTGGACCTGCTGGACGAAGGAGCTACGGTGCCGTTTATTGCGCGCTACCGTAAAGAAGCGACGGGCGGTTTGGACGATACGCAGCTCAGAACCTTGGAAGTTCGGCTCTCTTATCTCCGCGAACTCGAGGACCGCCGCCAGACCATCCTGGACAGCATCCGAGAACAGGACAAGCTGACCCCGGAGCTGGAACAAGCCATTCTCGCCGCCGACACCAAGACCCTGCTGGAAGACCTTTACCTTCCCTACAAACCCAAACGGCGCACCAAGGCCCAAATCGCGCGGGAAGCCGGTCTGGAACCCCTGGCCGACGCCTTGCTTGGCGATCCGTCCCTGGTACCGGAGACGGAAGCACAGCAATACGTCGATGCGGACAAAGGCGTTCCCGACGTCGCGGCGGCGCTGGAAGGGGCAAGGCAAATCCTCATGGAACGGTTCGCCGAGCACGCCGGGCTTCTGGCCGAGCTGCGTGAACGAATTTGGAACGAGGGCATCCTCGCCTCGACGGTCGCCGATGGGAAAGAACAGGCCGGAGCGAAGTTCCGGGACTATTTCGATTTCGCCGAGCCTATCGCGAAGATCCCGTCCCATCGCGCGCTGGCCCTGTTCCGGGGACGCAACGAGGACGTGCTGGACCTGGCCCTGAAAGTCGGCAAGGATGAGGACGCCGCGCATAAAGCCGCGGAAAGCCTGATCGCGAGGACCTTCGGCATCGCCGACAAAGGGCGGCCCGCGGACCGCTGGCTGGCCGACACGGTGCATTACGCCTGGAAAGTCAAAATCCTGACCCGCATCGACCTCGACCTCAAGCAGCGCCTCCGCGAAGCCGCCGAAGCCGAGGCGATTCAGGTTTTCGCCAAGAACCTCAAGGATTTGCTGCTCGCGGCGCCCGCCGGCCCCCGCACCACCATGGGCCTGGATCCGGGGCTACGCACCGGCGTCAAGGTCGCGGTGGTGGACAAAACCGGCAAGCTGCTGGAAACCGCGACGATTTACCCCCACGTGCCGCAAAATCAGTGGGATCAATCGATCGCAACGCTGGCCCGGCTGATCGCCCAGCACGGCGTCGAACTGGTCGCCACGGGCAACGGCACCGCCTCCCGCGAGACCGATCAGCTGGTCGGCGATCTCATCAAGCGCCATCCCGAATTGAATATCACCAAGGTGATGGTGTCGGAGGCGGGGGCATCGGTTTATTCGGCGTCCGAACTGGCCGCCAAGGAATTTCCGGATCTCGACGTCTCACTGCGCGGTGCCGTTTCGATCGCCCGCCGCTTGCAGGACCCCTTGGCCGAACTGGTAAAAATCGAACCCAAGGCCATAGGCGTCGGCCAATACCAGCACGATGTTAACCAGTCGCAGCTCTCCAAAAGCCTCGACGCGGTGGTCGAGGACTGCGTGAATGCCGTGGGCGTCGACGTGAACACGGCTTCGGCTTCGCTGCTCCGTTACGTTTCCGGACTGTCCCAGACCATCAGCCAGAACATCGTCGAATACCGAAACCAGAACGGCGCTTTCAACAGCCGCGAAGATCTCAAAAAAGTCCCGCGACTCGGAGAAAAAACCTTCGAGCAGGCGGCCGGATTTCTCCGCATCATGAACGGGAACAATCCGCTCGACACCTCGGCCGTGCACCCCGAGGCTTATCCGGTGGTGGAACGCATCATCGGCACCACCGGCAAGGATATCCGCGAATTGATCGGCAACGCGGCCTTCCTACGCGGCGTCAACGCCGAGAATTACACCGACGAACGCTTCGGCCTTCCGACCGTCACCGACATTCTGCGCGAGCTGGAAAAGCCCGGCCGCGATCCGCGTCCGGAATTCAAGACCGCACAGTTCAAGGAAGGCGTGGACAAGATCGAGGACCTCAAACCCGGCATGATGCTCGAAGGCGTCGTCACCAATGTCACCAATTTCGGCGCTTTCGTCGACATCGGCGTGCACCAGGACGGCCTGGTGCACATCTCGCACTTGTCCGACAAGTTCGTCAAAGACCCGCGCGAGGTGGTCAAGGCGGGAGACGTGGTGAAAGTGAAAGTGCTTGAAGTGGACGTACCGAGACGCCGCATCGGTCTGTCGATGAAAAAGGATGCGGCCCCCACTCCCGGTTCGGAGCGGGATTCGTCGCGCACCTCGGGTAGGACAGCCGAACCCAGAGCCAAAAAGCCACGGCAGGAACCCTCCTCCAAACCGCAAGGCGCCATGGCGGAGGCGTTGGCCAAAGCACTCCGGAAAGGCTGATAGTCATTACGCCGGTTACGGCGGCGCGACGGGTTCCAACGGAATCCCCCACCTCCCGGCGCTATAAGCCGCTTCTTATACGCGGCCGGTAACAGCCCCACCGGACGCGGTTTTACTCGCGCCCTAAGCGTTTTTCGCCACAGTGACCGGCGTAGACTGGGAAAACCGCCCCGCATGTGGTAGGTCGGCAATCCTTTGCCGGCGAAGGTGTCGGCAAAGGATTGCCGACCTACTTCGGGCGCTACGTCAAACCGGAAAATGCTCTAGTGCCTCAAGGATTGAGGAAAGCCAGCATGTTCCGCCTGTCGGCTCCCGACGGCAAGGGTTTGGACCTATCCGCAACCCACGCCGCGATATCGGCCCAAGGCTTGGCGGCGCTCAGATCGCGCAGCAGCAAATGGTAACCCTGCTCGTAAAGCGCGACACGGGCGGTCCCGGTTTTCGACAGCTTCTTCAGCATTAGGGAAACGGGCTCTTTGGGGATCACTTGGTCGTGCTCGCCATAGAGGACTAAAACCTCTTTATTCAGCTGCTCAACTCGCGAAAGCGCCTCGTCCATGAGATTGACCAGCCCGTAAATCGCATCGACTCGCGTCTCCTTTATGACCAGGGGATCGCGACCGAGACCGCGCAACATCTCGATATTGTCGGAAGGGAGAATCCCGAGGCTTTCCCCGGTCAACTGAAGCCAGGGCACGGTACTTACCGAAATCGAAAGCAAGGCCCGTTGATACCAGGGCATGGTGCTCCTGCCCCACACGGCCGGTGCCGAGAGAATGATCCCATCGGCCAGCGGAGGCCGTTCCGATGCCGTCGCAACAATCGCCAAGGCTCCGCCCATACTCTCGCCGAGGATATAAACCGGTTTGCCCGGATGGTTCTTGCCGACGAGTCGCGTGAATTGTCTCAGATCGTCGACATAGGCATCCATTCCGGCCCAGAGGCCCCGTCCCGGCGCATTCCCGAAGCCTCTCTGATCGTAGGCGTACAAGGCAATTCCGTGCTCGCTCAGATAGCGGCCGGGCATGGTGAAAGCATTGCTGTAATCGTTGAAACCGTGGAGCGCCACGACCACCGCCTTGGCTTTGCCATCGTGAGGAAGCCAGGATCGCACCGGCAAAACGGCGCCATCCGTAGCGACGAAATGGGCTTTACGGAGCTGCGGTTCAACATGTTCGGGTCCCGAGGGATGGATGAGCGGCGTACAGCCACCGAGCAGCAGACATGGAAAAAGCACGAAGCAAGACAGGCGAAGAGTTTTCAGAGTCATGACGGGTATCAGAGTTGCGGACGGGTCCTATATTACCTTTGATTGCGACGGTTTGCCGAGGTTGCGCATTAATCTGTTCACCGCACTGGAATATATTGAACACTGTTTATTTTTGACCTAGACTTTCTTCTCGGAGGTGAACACCATGATAAAAATAATGCTTCGCTGGATTCTCGCCCGGCTGTTCCGCGTCAAAGTCGTCGGTCTCGAAAACTACCAAAAGGCGGGGGCTCGAGTCCTGATCGCCGCCAATCACTCGTCCTACCTCGACCCGATACTCTTGTGGGTCTTTCTGCCGGACGAGGTCACATTCGCGATCAATACCCACATCGCCCAGCACTGGTGGGTGCGGCCGGCTCTCAGGTTCGCCAAGGTGTTTCCGATGGACCCCACCCAGCCGCTGTCGGTCAAGGCCCTGACCCATTATCTGAAAGAGGACCGCAAAGCGGTGATTTTTCCGGAAGGACGCATCACGGTGACCGGAGCCTTGATGAAGATTTACGACGGCGCCGGGCTGATCGCCGAAAAATCCGGCGCAACGGTTCTGCCGATCCGAATCGACGGCACTCAATACACCATATTTTCCCGTCTGCACGGGGTGGTGCGGCTGCGCTGGTTTCCGCCTATCACGCTGAACATTCTGCCGCCCCGCGAAGTCAGTCCGCCGTCGGAGATCACTGGTCCCGAGCGGCGGCATCAGGTCGGGCTCATGCTGTCCGATTTGATGAGCGAGATGATGTTCGAGACCAGCAATTACCGGCGGACGGTGTTCTCGGCCTTGCTCGACGCACGGAGGACTCACGGCGGCGGGCATCGCGTGCTCGAGGACGTACAGCGGAAACCCCTCAGCTATGATCGGCTGATCGCACAAGTCCTCGCCCTGGGCCGCAAACTGGCGGAAAAAACCGAAGACGGCGAAGCGGTCGGTCTCTTGCTGCCCAACCTGAGCGGTACGGTAGCCGCATTCCTGGGGCTTCAAGTTCACGGGCGCCTCCCCGCCATGCTGAATTTCAGCGCCGGCACCCGCAATCTCCTGTCGAGCTGCGCCACGGCGAAAATCAAGACCGTGGTCACGGCCCGTCGTTTCGTCGCCACGGCGAAATTGGAGGAATCCGTAGAGGCTTTGTCGGAAAAAGCGAGGGTGATCTATCTCGAAGACCTGGGCCGGGAGCTGGGCGCCCGGGACAAGCTCAGGGCTTTCCTCGCCGCGCTCACCGCCGATTACTGGTACCGCGGCCGGCGCAACCCGGATGATCCGGCGGTAATCCTGTTCACCTCGGGTTCGGAGGGCGAACCGAAAGGGGTCGTGCTTTCCCACGCTAACCTCCTCTCCAACCGCGAACAGCTCGCCGCACGCTTCGATTTCAATGCCCAGGACGTCATCCTCAACGTTCTGCCCGTCTTTCACGCCTTCGGTTTGACCGCCGGCACGCTGCTGCCCTTGCTGTCCGGCATGCGCCTGTTCCTGTATCCCTCGCCTTTGCATTACCGAATCATTCCCGAAGTGGCCTACGACATCAACGCCACGATCCTGTTCGGCACCAATACCTTTCTCCACGGTTATGCAAAGCATGCCCATCCCTACGATTTTTATAGCGTGCGCTATGTCTTCGCCGGCGCGGAAAAACTGCAAGCCGATACCCGCAAGCTTTGGGCCGAGAAATTCGGACTCCGCGTACTGGAAGGCTACGGGGCCACGGAAACTTCGCCGGTATTATCCGCCAATACGCCCATGTACTACCGGGAAGGCACGGTGGGGCGCTTTTTCCCCGGCATCCAATGGCGGCTGGAAGAGGTTCCCGGCGTAACCGAGGGAGGGCGCCTCCACGTGACCGGCCCCAACGTCATGCTGGGCTACCTCCGCCCCGGGCATTCGGGCGAACTCGAGCCGCCCGCCTCGCAGTATGGACTCGGCTGGTACGACACCGGCGATATCGTCCGCATCGACGAGGAAGGTTTCGTCAGCATTCTCGGCCGCGTCAAACGGTTCGCCAAGATCGGCGGGGAAATGGTGTCGCTTAACGCGGTCGAAGAGCTGGCCGCGCGGATTTGGCCGGGACAGCGGCACGCGGCGGTTGCGCTGTCCGACCCCAAGAAAGGCGAAAAGATCGTACTCGCCACCGAGTACCGGAACGCCGATCGCGCCGAACTAACAGCCCGAGCACAGCAGGAAGGTGTCGGCGAACTCTGTCTGCCCAAGGATATCCGGGTGCTCAAGGAACTGCCCCTGCTTGCCACCGGCAAGGTGGATTATCCGGCGCTTACCGGGTTCGTCCGGGAAGGGAGCGAATCATGAACCGGGGACTTCGTTCGCTGATCGCTGCGCAGTTTCTCTCCGCGTTCTCGGACAACGCCATGCTCTTCACGGTCATCGCCATCGTGCTGCAAAGCGGTGATCGCGGCCCCTGGTACGTCCCGGCCCTGCAAAGCGTTTTCCTGGTGGCGTTCGTGATGCTGACGCCCTGGGTCGGAGCGTTCGCCGACCGGCATTCGAAGCCGAAGGTTCTTATTTTGGCGAATGTCGTCAAGGCACTCGGCGGACTTCTGATACTGCTCGGCGTCGAGCCTCTGATCGGCTATGCCGTCGTCGGCGTGGGTGCGGCAACCTACAGCCCCGCCAAATACGGGATCTTGCCCGAACTGGCCGATCACACGCGGTTGGTCAGGATCAACAGTTGGATCGAAGGCGCGACCATCGCCGCGATCCTGCTGGGCACCGTGATCGGAGCGAAGCTCGCCGATGCCTCGATCGATCTGGCGCTTGCCTTGACCGTCGCGTTCTATGTCATTTCCGCCGGGGTTACGCTCCTCTTGCCCAGGCTGCCGGCACGCGGCGCGCGCCCCGGTTCGTCCTTGACCAAACTGGTGCACGTAATCAAAGAGCTATTGAAATCAGAACGTGCCCGGTTAGTTCTAATCGCCCTGAGCTTGTTCTGGGCCTCTGCCGCCACTCTGAGAATTATTCTCGTAACCTGGGCGCCGCAAGTGCTCGATACGCAAACCGCGGGGGAAATCGCGCAGCTGACCCTGTTTCTCGCCGTCGGCATCGTCATTGGCTCAGGTATAGTCCCGCGCCTAATTCCCCTGGAGCACATCCGGCGTGCACGGCTTGCCGCGTATGCGCTGAGCCTATTTTTTCTGCTCCTGGCCGGTGTCGATAGCCTGTGGCCGGCCAGAGCGACGCTGCTGGCCATCGGCATCGCCGGCGGCCTGTTCGTCGTGCCGCTTAACGCGGCGATCCAGCAGATCGGTCATCATACGGTCGGCAGCGGCGGCGCCGTGGCGGTCCAGAATTTCTTTCAGAACGCCGCGATGCTGGTGAGCATGGGGATTTATACCTTCGCGTCGACTCAGGGCATCGGCCCGGTGGCTGCGATTCTCGCCCTGGGCGTGGTTGTCCTGGCCATGACGGTGCTAGTTTCCTGGTGCCTGCCGCGGCAACCGGCGGTGTAGCAGGCATACCTACAACTCCGCGGCGCGCCGTTCGCCTTCGGCCACATCGACATTCCAGAGCAGCGCGCCGCCCAGGGTAAAGAGCACCAGCAAGGAGAGTATCGAAAGCCGCGGTTCGCCGGTGGCATGGCTGACGATCCCCACCAGCACGGGACCCAGAACCGCCGCGAACTTGCTGAGCAGGTTGAAAAAACCGAAGAATTCGCCGGACTTTTCTTTCGGAATGAGGCGCGCGTAAAGCGCTCGGCTGAGAGCCTGAACCCCGCCCTGGACCAAGCCTATGCCCACGGCGATCCCGTAAAACTCCCACTGCCGGCTCATGACGGAACCCCAAACCACCAGCAACGCATACGTCGCGAGTCCCGCGAGAATGCCGGATTTGGCGCCGAAGCGCTGACCGAGCCAGCCGTAAGCGAGCGTTGCCGGAACGCCGACGGCTTGCGTGATGAGCAAGGCCAACATCAGCCCGCCGGCATCGAAGCCGATCGCCAGCGCGTAGTCCACCGCCATGTGGACGATGGTGTCCACGCCATCGATGTAAAGCCAGTAAGCGCCCAAGAACAGCATGACGATCTTCAGCCGCCGGACATGCCGGAAGGTTTCCCGAAGCTGCATCAACCCATACTTGACGGCGTTGGCACCGCTGGCACACCGGGGAGGCGGCTCCCGAACGACGAACAGCAAAGGCAGGGTGAACACGAACCACCATACGGCCACGGACAGGAACGACATTCGGACTGCGGCGGACGCATCCGCAAGACCGAACCACTCCGGCTTTTGCGTCATCAGAATGTTGACGGCGAAGAGCGCGCCACCGCCGAGATAGCCCATCCCCACCCCGAAGGCGGATACATGCTCGAAGCGGGCGGGAATCGTCACCGAAGGCAACAGCGCGTCGTAAAAAACCATTCCGGTGGAAAACCCCACGAGCCCGAGGCCGAATAGGGTAAGCGCCAATTCCCAGGCTCCCTGCTCGATCCAGAAGAGTCCTGCGGTCATGGTAATGCCGATGAACGCGCAAAGCGCGAGCAAAGGCTTCTTCCACCCCCCGGCGTCCGACAGCGATCCGAGCACCGGCGCCAGAACCAGCGCGACCAAAGCGCCTACAGAACTTACCGCCCCCAGCCAAAAGGTGCTTTCCGTCACCGGCAGCCCGCTCGCCCAAAACTGCTTGAAAAAGACCGGAAAAAAAGCCGCCATCACCGTCGTGGCGAACGACGAGGTCGCCACGTCGTAGAGAGCCCACGCCCGTTCGCGGGAGCGAAGCGAAGTCGAGTCGGAAATATCCATATTGGTATTAGAGTGAGTAAACAAAAGCGACGATCACTTCTTTCTTAGAATTCCGCCGTCATTTTTTCACGGAAAAACGGATGAACCCGGCGGAATATCACCTGTATCGACAAATGCTTTTTCCGCCCGGCAACGGGCACGATCAGAATGAACGGTGGTCTTTATTAAAACACGTTCCGATTGCGCCGCTCTGGCCCAAGGCAATCCCATGCAAAACAGCAGAATCACGCCGATGAAGCTGATTGACCATTATCGCTGTCACGGCTTGAAAGATGGAAGATCCGGCGTTTTTATTGTCGCGCCGTCTTGCGGTTTCCTTTGCTTGATTCTGCAGCGCTCGGCCTGTACGTCCATTGTTCTTGAGGTAAGGCGACAGACTGTCGAACTGCGTGCCCTTGCCCGTTCGGGATTATAATGTTCTCTTCTTGACGAATCGGCCTATCTGTCATGAATTTGCGCGAAGACGCCCCGTCCTTCGACATCAAAGCTTTCCTCGAAACTCTGACCCAGCTACCTGGTGTTTACAGGATGCTGGATGACAAGGGTGAAGTGATTTACGTCGGCAAGGCGAAAAACCTGAAAAAGCGGGTATCCAGCTATTTTTCGGGCAAAGACTGTTCGCCCAAGCAGCAAGCCATGGTGGCACGGATATGCTCGATCGACGTGAGGGTGACGCACACCGAGGGCGAGGCGCTCCTTCTGGAAAGCCAGCTCATCAAGCGCCACAAGCCGCGCTACAACATCAATCTGCGCGACGACAAGAGCTATCCTTATATTTATGTTTCGACCCATCAGCCTTTTCCTCGCATTACCTTCCATCGTGGCGCCAAGAGCAAGCTCGGCCGCTACTTCGGGCCTTATCCGAGCGCCAGCGCGGTGCGGGAAAGCTTAAAGTTGCTGCAGAAGATCTTTCCCGTGCGTCAGTGCCAGGATTCTTACTTCCAAAACCGCTCTCGCCCCTGCCTGCAATACCAAATCGAACGCTGTACCGCGCCCTGCGTGGATCTGATCGATCGTGAAACATACGCCCAGGACGTGCAGGATACCGTCATGTTCCTGGAGGGAAACGGCAAGCGGCTGATCGACGATTTGGCGGGACGCATGGAAAAAGCCGCGGCCGATCTCCATTTCGAGCGAGCGGCGCGCTATCGCGACCAGATCGCGAGTCTGAGAACGGTCTTGGCAAAACAGGCGGTACACGGCGAACACGGCGATATCGACATCATCGCCTGCGCAATCAAGGGCAACGTCGCCTGCGTACAGATGTTGTTCATTCGCGGCGGACAGCAAATCGGCGACCGCGCCTACTTCCCCAGCATGCTGGAGGAGCACGATCCGGGCAGCATCCTGGCGGCGTTCATCCCTCAGTTTTACCTTGGGAAACAGGTTCCCCGAGAAATCCTCATCAGCCATCCGATCGAGGATGCCGAGCTAGTCGCAGAAGTGCTCGCCAGCCAATCCGGCCATGCCGTGCAGATCGCGGCGCGGCTCCGCGGCGAACGTCAGAAACGCCTGCAGCTGGCGCTCATCAATGCCGAGAACGCCTTGAATGCGAAATTGGCGAATCGGCAGGACCTGTATGCGCGCTTTCTCAGTCTGGGCGAGGCCCTACATTGCCCGGAACCGCCGAAACGCCTGGAATGCTTCGACATCAGCCATACCCAGGGCGACCAAACCGTCGCATCCTGCGTGGTGTTCGACCGGCAAGGTGCGGTCAAATCCGCTTACCGCCGCTTCAACATCGAGGGCGTTACGCCCGGTGACGACTACGGCGCCCTGGCGCAAGCGGTTTCGCGGCGTTATCAGCGAATCAAGCAGGGCGAGATCGAAGCGCCGGACATCCTGTTCATCGACGGCGGCAAAGGCCAGGTCAACGCCGTGCGCGAGGTTTTGAGCGAACTCGGAATGAATAGCATTCGCACTGTCGGAGTGGCCAAGGGTCCCGATCGTAAACCGGGAATGGAAACCCTCTTCCCGGCGGGCTCGTCCGATGCCATCATTCTGCCCAGCCACTCGCCCGCCCTGCTACTGATTCAGCAGATTCGCGACGAAGCCCACCGTTTCGCCATCACAGGGCATCGTCAACGACGCGCCAAAGCCCGAAAACAGTCCACTCTCGACGATATCGCGGGACTGGGTCCGAAGCGGCGCCAGCAACTGTTGCGACAGTTCGGCGGCCTCAGGGAAATCAGCCGTGCCGGCGTGGACGCCCTGAGCAGCGTCGAAGGCATCAGCGCTCAATTGGCAAAGCGCATTTATGAAACGTTCCACGAGAGAGAAAGCTGAACATGGAGTTGAATCTCCCCACCAACTTGACGTTACTTCGGATCGTGTTGATTCCGGTCCTGGTCGTCTTTTTCTATCTACCGTGGAGTGGCGCCCACATCGCCTGCGCGTTGATTTTTGCAGTCGCCGCCGTAACCGACTGGTTGGATGGTTATCTGGCCCGCAAAATGAGCCAAACCACCCGCTTCGGGGCATTTCTCGATCCCGTCGCCGACAAGCTGATGGTGGCCGTCACGCTGGTCTTGATCGTCCAGGCCGACCCCAGTCCTTACGTAGCCATCGCTGCCGCAGTCATCATCGGACGCGAAATCACGATCGCCTCTCTGCGCGAATGGATGGCGGAAGTCGGACAGCGCAAGCGCGTGGAAGTATCTTGGCTGGGCAAATGGAAAACGACCGCCCAGATGCTCGCGATAGTCACGCTCCTGCTGAGCATGGATGTCTGGCTAGGTTTTCTAAAAAACCTCGGGCAGTTGTTTCTGCTGATATCCGCCATACTGACGCTCTGGTCGATGGTCAATTATCTGAAGGCCGCACTGCCAGTGCTCAAAGGCGATAACGAAGAGTTGACAAAGCCTCCAGTGATACCTAAAATTCCAACTCTCAACAGCACGACGCGGGAATAGCTCAGTTGGTAGAGCACAACCTTGCCAAGGTTGGGGTCGCGAGTTCGAGTCTCGTTTCCCGCTCCAAATTCAGAAAGCCGCGATAAGAGACGCGGCTTTTTACTTTGGCAAGCCCACTTAGGCTGAGTGGCAGAGTGGTCATGCAGCGGCCTGCAAAGCCGTGGACGCCGGTTCGATTCCGACCTCAGCCTCCATAAAATCCCACCAAAATCATATAGATATCAAGATATCGGCGCGATACCGCCGATATTTTTTATTGCCAATACCCACCAAAAACAGGTAAAAATCGGACAAAAATCGCTTCAGGTGTGGCAGAAACCACACGGAAGCGGACAAAAAGTCCGTCGACGCCAGTTCAAGGGGGGTACCGTGGCTACGATCCGTCAGCGAGTAGGTCGGGAATCCTTTCCCGACGACACGTCAGGCCGAGCGTCTTCGTCGGCAAAGGATTGCCGACCTACGAATGCTTGTAAAGGAGTCAGGCTTTGGTTATTTGCCTTAGGCTCGATGGTTAGAGCATTCGTTTCCGGCCGCGCTTCATTTCATCCAGCAGCCAGCAGCCGCTCATTGACGCTTCGCGCGTGTTCGATGTCCCAGATCCGGATCGCTTCCTCGAGTTCGACCTTGCCTTCGTTGACCATTTTGCAAAGGCCGGCTCGTAGGGCATGGCGCTTGATGATGAGCGGATCTTCGGGGGTGTCGGCCAAGTGCTTTTCCCATTCCGCCGCCTTTTGCGGATCTTTGTAGTAGTTGACCCAGCCTTCTTCGGCCCGGAGGCCGAAGGATACGGCCAGCATCAAAATCAAAAGCGCTTTCATTCGTCGATCGCCAAATCAGCTCCCGCTTTTAGCCCAGCTTCAATAAGAAACCCGGCCGCGGGGTGCCAGCCGGGTATCTAGCATGCTGCGAACTACAAGACTCGCTCGCTATTGCATCGCTTTCTGCCTCACCGCACTGGTGCTTACATGATGGCTCTCAAGATATATCCATGGCTGAATCAGAGTGGCAGAGAGCTCTATCATCAACGTATCCAGATTATTGGCATATTGTCGGACGCTGAATAAGGGTGGAGGGAAG
>NZ_JBDIVO010000064.1:0-18397 GCF_039794385.1 Methylocaldum sp.
AGGTCGGCAATCCCTTGCCGACGTATCGGCTCGGCAAAGGATTTTGTTGGAAGGGGCGTCCTGGCGCTCCCAGGACGGCCGTTTTGCGATTGGAAGGGTCGCGACTAAAGCGACCGTTTGCGATTGGGAAGGGATTGCCGACCTACCTATCGGGCTCTCTGACACCGAATCGGAAAATGCTCTAGGACTGAATCGGCCGGAAGTCCCGCCCGAAGGGAAACGCGATAACGGAATCAGCTTGATGTGCTGCAAGGCGAAAGGAATGCCGATGATGGTGACGGCCAGTACGGCTGCGCTGGCAAGGTGCGCGAGCGCAATTTCCCAGCCGAAAAGTAGCAGCCAGATCAGGTTGAAGATGATCCGCAAAGGGTTGTTCGCGCCGTCGAGTTCCACCACCTCTTTGCCGAACGGCGCGAATACGGCAAACCCGAGCTTGATCGACTGAACGCCGAAGGGTATGCCGATCAGGGTAAGGCAGAGGCCTATTCCCCCGATCACATATCCCAACCCGGTGATCAAACCACCGAAGATCAGCCAAATAATATTGCCCAGTAAGCTCATGACGACAGCGGCATGATTCGGAACCCTTCCTTTTCGAGTCGTTATCCGTGCGCTTGGTTCGTTACGGAATCCGATAATAAGGATAACAAACCGCGCAGCAAATCGATCGGGGTCGGCGGACACCCGGCAATGGCGAGATCCACCGGGATTACATTGGAAACCGCGCCGCAACTGGCATAGGACACGCCGAACTCGCCGCCGCAGACCCCGCAGTCGCCCACGGCGATCACCCATTTGGGATCGGCCGTCGCCTCGTAGGTTCGTTTCAAAGCGGCTTCCATATGACGCGAGACCGGCCCCGTCACCATCAGGATATCGGCATGGCGCGGAGAAGCGACGAAATGCACGCCGAAACGCTCAACGTCGTAATAAACATTGTTGAGGGCGTGGATTTCCAATTCGCAGCCGTTACAGGAGCCGGCATCCACCTGGCGGATGGACAGGCTGCCCCGAAAACGTTTGTCGATCACTGCCTTGAGCCTGGCGCCCTCGCGTTCGACGGCCTCGTCTTTTGAGGCTGGCGGAATGCCCTCCGTTAGCACTCCGGTTCGAAAAATTTTGCCATACAGTCGTAACATCGAAACCTCCAGGAGAAAGCTGTCAGCCATCAGCCATCAGCCATCAGCTGAAAACTGACTGCTGACGGCTCAAAGCTGATACCTATCTCAAAGATCATGACCGGAATAAGATCCGTTGACCGATTTATTGCAGACCGGAAAATCCGGCACGATGTTGCCGAGCACGAGTTTTTCCAGGGCCGGCCAATTGATGACGCTGGGATCGCGCGGGTAATAGCGGCTTATGCGGCCGCCCGCGCCGAAACGGACGTAGCAGAGAATTTCGCCTCGCCAGCCTTCCACGGCACCGAAGCCTTCGGCGCCTTCCTTCGGTGTTCGCCATTCCGAGACAAGGTCCCCGGAAGGGAGGCCGGCCAGCATTTGCTCGATCAAGCGCAGTGCGGCGCGCAGTTCCTTATAACGGACCCAGAATCTCGAGGCCACATCACCCTGGACTTCCACTGGCACACGTACCTTCAGACTTTCGTAAGGGGAGTAGGGGACATCGCGGCGCACGTCGAACCGCTGTCCGCTCGCCCGGCCCAGGTAGCCCAAAGCGCCAAGAGCAGAAGCCAGTTCGCCGGACAGCACGCCGGTGGTCAGGAACCGGTCTTCCAGCGACGAGTTGGCGTCGAGTATGGGCAGCAGTTCGTCCAGTTCCCGTCGCAGCGATGCAGTCGAATCCTGCATGCGACCAGCCGCATCCGGCGGGACATCCACGGATACGCCGCCCGGAACCAATGTATTCATCATCAAACGATGGCCGAACAACGCCCGATTTTCCCTAAGCCATAGCTCGCGCAAACGGCCGAACTGATAGTAGCCCGCGGCGAATCCCACGTCGTTGCACAATGCAGCCAAGTCCCACAGATGATTGATCACCCGCTCGCGTTCCGCCAGGATGCCGCGGATATAAGCCGCGCGCAGGGGAATTTCGACCTTGGCCGCGCGCTCCATCGCCATGCAGGCGGTCCAGCTATGACCGACCGGCGTATCGCCCGATACTCGCCCGGCCAGCTTGACGAGTCCTAACGGATCACGTCCTTCGGCGATTTTCTCGATGCCCTTGTGTACATAACCGAGTCGTTCCTCCAGGTGCAGGATGGTTTCCCCCACCGCCTGGAAGCGGAAATGGCCGGGCTCGATGATTCCCGCATGGACCGGGCCGACCGGAATTTCGTAGACGCTCGCGCCATGGGCCTTGAGGAAAGGGTAGTTGCTGTCCGGTGGCGTCGAAGGCGGCGGTTGTCCGTCGGCCGGGAAGTTTTTCCGCAAGGGATAGGCGTTTTCGTCCCAGGCCTGATGGCGAATCCAGCGCTTGGGGTCCGGGTGGTCGATGAAACGGATGCCGAACAGATCCTGGATATGCCGCTCCGCCCGATCCGCCGCCCAGTAATATGGCGCATGCGAAGGCAGGCTGGGCTCGTCCGGCGGCAGATAGGTTCGGAGGATCAGATAGCGCCCTTCCTTCTCGAGGCAGGCATTCATTGCCAGGTCGGAGCCGCGGTCTTCCGCCCATGCCCCGGCCCAGCGCCAGTTCTGCGCGCTCGCTTGCTGCGCGGTTTTGCCCCAGTCTTCGCTTTCGATCTCGGTCAAGTCGGCCGGCAGCAACGGACTGGGCGTGATCGGCAGGATTTCCACGCCTTCCGAACGTAGGGCCGCATCGAGCATTGCACGCGCGTCGAGGTTTTCCGTAATGATCGACTCCTGCCGGCCGGAATTCTTCGAGACGAATTCCTTAGACTGATTCACCGCGGCCGGCTCTCCAGTTGAATAGCTTGCGGCGGCGCGCCGCCAGCGGATGATCCGAATAGGCGTCGTATCGCTCCAGGCCATGAACTTCGCACCGGCCGCCTGCCGCAATATAGTCGTGACGGAAGTGTTCGATGAACTCCATGACGGTATGGTCGACCAGGGATGCGTAGGTCAGATCGAAAACGATGGTTTCGCCGGCCGGCAGTTCGGCCAGCTCATCCTTCAGGGCCAGAAAATTGGAAAAGATGGCCGCACCGTTGAGCTTGATCCGGAAGCCGTTCGTGTCCCGCATGATCCGATAGGAGAGCTGGAACAGATTCCCGAGTTTCACGCCTTGCCAGCGGTGTATCAGCAACTTGGCCGCAATGCCGATGGCAACCCCGATCAGGAGGTCTGTAGTCAAAATGCCCACGATGGTAATGATGAACAACGCGAGCTGTTCGAAGCCGATATCGAGCGTCTTGGCGAACGCCTTGGGCGAAGCGAGTCGATACCCGGCGTAGACCAGCAAAGCCGCCAGCGATGCCAGCGGAATATCGCGGATGAGACGCGGGAACAAGGCCACGAACAACAGCAGAAAGAGGCCGTGGAAGAAATTCGACCAACTGCTGCGCGCGCCATAACCGACGTTGGCGGAGCTGCGGACGATCTCGGCAATCATGGGCATGCCGCCGATCAATCCCGATAGCGTGTTGCCGACGCCGATGGCGGTAAGATCCCGATCGAGATCGGAGCGGCGGTGCTCCGGATCGAGACGATCCACCGCGGAGGCGACCAGCAAGGTTTCGAGACTGCCGATCAGCCAGAGACTCAAAACGGCATTCCAAAAGGCGAGCGTCCCGATTTTTGAAAAATCGGCGAAGACTAGGCTGTCCAAGAAGCTATCCGGAATATCGGCGAGAAATTGCGGAGTATTCACAAAGACATGCCGGTGCCAGGCTTCATTTTCGGGACCCTCGGAAAGGAGATAAAGCTCAGCCTGGTTCAAATCGAACGCCCGCCCCAGTATGAACCCGCTCAGAACGACCAGAATGGGCGCGGGAACCCTGCCGAAACCTTTGTTTCCCAGCAGCGGCCAGGCAAACATGATCAGAAGGCCGATGCCGCCGATCAGGAAGATTTCCGGATTGTAATGAAGAAGGCTTTGGGGAATATGCGCCAGACTCTGCACGGGCGTTTCGACGGCGGGTCCGGCGCCGACCAGGATATGGATTTGCCTCGCGATAATCATGATGCCGATGGCGGCCAGCGTACCGTGGGCAATGGCGGCCGGAAAGAAAGTCGCCAGCCGTCCCGCCCTGAAAATGCCCAGCAGGAATTGCAGAATGCCCGCCACGACGATCGCGGCCAGGGTGTAGCGGTAGCCGGCGAAGAGATCGCCTTCGCCCAGGGTATGAACCGCGGTGAACAAGACGGTGATCAGCCCGGCGGCAGGGCCCGTGATCGTCAGGCGGGCGCCGCCGATCCGGGAGACGACAAAGCCTCCGATAACGGCGCTGAGGATACCCGCCATCGGGGGAAATCCGGAAGCCATGGCGATGCCGAAGCACAAAGGCAGGGCGATTAGGAAGACCAGAAAGCCGGAGACCGCATCGGTGCGCCAGTTCTCGGCGAGATCGGTCACACTGCTTCGAATTGACTGAGGAATCCGTTTCAAAGGGGTGATGCTCCTGAAATGAGTTGAGTGGCCTGGCTGAACCAATCGCCCAAGAAGCCCGGAATGGATAGTCCGAGCCAGAGCACCAGAGCCAGGTGGATCATTACCGGCAACAAATTGGCCGGGATGGGCTTTTGGCCCTCCGGGACGTCCCCGTAGACCATGAGTTGCAAATGCCGGAACAGGCCGGCAAAGGCGACGCCGATGCCGATCAGAAGCAAAGGCGTCAGCCAGGGGTAATCGCGCATGGTGGCGATGAGCACCAGGAATTCGCTGGCGAACACGCCGAAGGGCGGAAACCCGGCGATGGCCACGGTGCCGATAAGAAGCCCCCAGCCGATGGCGGGCTGGGTCAGGATCAGGCCGCGAATCCGGTCCATGCGCTGGGTGCCGGCGAGCTGGGCGGCATGTCCCACGGTGACGAAGATCGCCGATTTGGTCAGCGAATGGGTGGTCATGTGGAACAGGGCGGCGAAGGTGGCCCAAGGGCTGCCGATGCCGAAGGCGAAGGTCATGAGTCCCATGTGCTCGATGGAGGAATAGCTGAACAGGCGCTTGATGTCGGTCTGCCGGTGCAGAAACAGGGCCGCCACCAGAAAGGACAGGAGGCCGAAGCCCATCATCAGATAACCGGCGACCTGGGTGCCGAGGGAGCCGTCCACCAGCATCTTGCAACGCACCACCGCGTACAAGGCGTCGTTGAGCAATAGCCCCGAGAGGATGGCCGACATCGGGGTCGGGCCTTCGGAATGGGCATCCGGCAGCCAGTTGTGCAGGGGCACGAGGCCGATTTTGGTGCCGTAACCCACCAGCAGGAACACGAAGGCCAGTCTCATGATATTGGGTTCGAGCGCGCCGGCGTTCACGTGCAGTACCGTCCATAGCAGCGCGTTGCCGCCTATGCCCAGTTTTTGTTCGGCGGCGAAATAAAGCAGCACCGTGCCGAACAGGGCGAGGGCAATCCCCACGCCGCACAGGATGAAATACTTCCAGGCCGCTTCCACCGACTCGGGCGTGCGGTACAGGCTGACCAGCAGCACCGTGGCCAGGGTCGCGCCTTCCATCGCCACCCAGAGGACGCCCATGTTGTTGGTCGTCAACACCAGGTACATGGCCAACATGAAGCCCTGATACATCGCATAGTACAGCCGCAGGCGCTTGACGTTGACGCGCCCGGTTTCCAGTTCGTGAGCCATGTAGGGGCCGGAGAAGATGGACGTGGTCAGCCCCACGAAAGCGGTAAGCACGATCAGATAGACGTTGAAGGAGTCGATGTAGAGAAGCTGACCCGAAGACAATCGGGGGCCGTGAACCAGCACGTCGATGGCGAGCCAGATCGAAGCCGCCAAGGCCCAGGCGTTGCAGTGCACATTGATGCGTCCCGCCCGCCGGCTGTCTGCCAGAAGTCCGAGAATCGCCATGCCAGCCAGAGGAATCACCAGAACGAGATAGGCCGCGATCATGGCTTATCTACCTCGGTTAGCTTGCTGAGCCGGTCCACGTCGAGAGAGTCGATACTCTCGCGGATCTGGAAGAAGAACACGCCGAAAACGACCGCGGCGACCAGGACATCGGCCCCGACCCCCAATTCCACCACCATCGGCATGCCGTAGGTGGACACCACGGCCGCGAAGAACAATCCGTTCTCGATGGACATGAAGCCGACCACATGAGCCACCGCCTGCCGCCGGGTGATCATCAGCAGCATGCCCAGGAGGACGACGGCCAGGCTCACAGCAATGGCGTTGAGCGTCACCAGGGGCGAATGGGCGACGACGGGAAGACTCACGTAATAACTGAAGACCACCAGGAACGCCCCGCCCATCATTACCCTCGCCGGATGCTCGATCGTGTCGAGTTCACGGTGCAGTCCCAAGCGATAGATCATCCGGTGCAGCATGACAGGGATGAGTATGCCTTTGAGCAGAAAGCTCAAACCCGCCGAAATGTAAAGATGGGGAAAATCCAGGACGCCGGCGACCATGGCCGTGGTCGCGGCGAGCAGGATGCCCTGGATGGCGAATACCAGGACCAGTCTGACCAATCGGGACTGGCCGAGCATCAGGAACGAGGTCAGCGCGATGAGTCCCGCCAGCAGCAGGACTGCTTGGCTGTACAGGCTGAGTTCGGCGAAATCCATTAGCGAGCCGCCTCCAGAATGATGTGGCTGAGCATGCCGAGAACGCTGAGAAGGTAGGCGAAGCTCAAATACTCCTGCACCCGAAAAATACGCATCTTGGCGAACAGCACCTCGGAAACGGCCAGCATGACCGCCAGTACGGCGAGCTTTAGGGTAATTACTCCGAGACCTAATGCCAGCGCATTCACAGTGAAGGTTTGGGCGATCCCCCACGGAAAGAAGATGTTGGCGATGAGAACGCCATAGAGCATGAGTTTGATCTGGGATGCCCACTCGATCAGAGCCAGCCAGCGACCGCTGTATTCCAGGATCATGGCCTCGTGGATCATGGTCAGCTCCAGGTGGGTGGCAGGGTTGTCCACGGGAATGCGTCCCGTCTCGGCGATCGCCACCAGCATCAACCCCCCGAGGGCGAACACGAAGGACGGGCGCAGCACCAGTCCGGTGTCGAGCACGAAGTTCACGGCTTGGGACAGATTGGTGGTATGCGCGCTCATGGCCAGGGTGAACACCGCCATGAGCATGGCGGGCTCGGCCAGAGAGGAAATCGTCATCTCGCGCGACGAACCCATGCCGCCGAAGGCGGTGCCGACGTCCATGCCGGCCAGCACCAGGAACATCCGGCCGAGGGCGAAAAACCCCACCAACACGATGACATCGGCGATGCGCGCCGTGGGCAAATGAATCGCCGCCAGGGGGACAGTGGCCGCCGCCAGCACGGTGGATGCGAAGACGATGTAGGGGGCGGCACGGAAGATCCACGAGGCTGGATGCGGCACGATGGGCTGCTTCCGGTAGAGCTTCCGCAGATCCCGGTAAGGCTGGAACAGAGAAGGGGCCTTCCGGTTTTGCAGCCGGCACTTGACCCGCTTGATCCAGCCGGAAAGCAAGGGCGCCAAGGCGATGAAAAGCAGAGTCTGAAGTATTGCCATCAACCAGGCCATCAGCTCACCACCCACAGCAGAATGATCAGGGTAAAAAAAGCGTACCCGAGATAAGTGCGGATATTGCCGGTCTGCACGCGCCCGACCCAGCGGGCCAATCGGGTGACGGCCCGTCCCGACGGCTCGTACAGAACCGCCCAGGCGCGATCCAACACCTGGAATTGATATCGAAGCCCCGTCACGCGTGTGCCCGCAGGTCCTTCGGTTTGTTCTTCGACCGTCTCGCGGGTATCGAACACCGGCTCGAAAATGCGGCGTATCGGCATGCTGAATGAGCCTGAGGTGTACTGGGTACGAGGAGTCAATCCACCGAAACCGCAGTCCCAGGGTTCGGCCCGGCGCGGCTCAAGACCGGTGCGGCGGTAAAGGAGGTAATAGCATAGCCAGCCCACCGCCACGGTGCCCAGGAGGACTAGCGCCGGCGAATACGCCGCCACCTCCGGCGACACTGGCGTCAGCCATAGCCAGCCGAGAGCCGAGATGTTCGGCAGCACAAATCCGGTCAAGGATTGCGTCAAAGCGCCTAGCGCGTTGATGAGGGGCATCGGCAAAACGCCGAACAGCACACAGCAGGCGGCGAGTAAAGCCGGCCCCGCCAGCATGCCGGGGTGGCGGATCTCACGGGCGCGAGCGATGTGGCGGGAGCGGGGAAGCCCCAGGAAAGCCACGCCATACACCTTGACGAAACAAGTGGCCGCCAATGCGGAGGTCAGTGCCAACACCGCGCTGGCAGTCGGAATCAGGCTGCGGAGTATGCCGCTTTGGATGCTGCCGGCCTGCAAGGCCGTTTGGAATATCAGCCATTCGGAAACGAAGCCGTTGAAAGGCGGCAGGGCGGAGATGCTCAGCGTGCCGATCAAAAACAAGGCCGCCAGTTTCGGCATGCGGTGGATGAGACCGCCCATGTTCTCAAGGCTCTGTTCATGGGTTTGATGCAGGATGGCGCCTGCGCCGAGAAACAGAAGGCTCTTGAACAAGGCGTGGTTGAGCGAATGCAGTAACGCCGCCACCAGCCCCAGCGTTCCCAATAGGGATTGTCCGCTGCTTTGGAAAATCAGCGCAAGACCCAAAGCGGTGAAAATGATCCCGACGTTTTCCACCGACGAGTAGGCGAGAAGCCGCTTCAGGTTTTGCTGCTGCAACGCATAAAGAATCCCGAGCACGGCTGACGCCGATCCGATCAGGAGGACCAGCACGCCCCATTGCCACAAAAGAGACGGCAGTAAATCGAAGGTGAAGCGGATGAAGCCGTAGATCGCGATTTTCAGCATCACCCCGCTCATCAAAGCGGAAACGTGAGACGGCGCGGCCGGGTGGGCTTCCGGCAGCCACGTATGCAGGGGGACGAGCCCCGCCTTCATGCCGAAGCCTGCGAGCGCCAGTGCGAAGGCGATGCTCGCCCACAATGGGTTCAGCGCCGCACTGCGCAAAGCCTCGAACGTCAATCCACCGGAAAATCCCGCGAGGACGCCGAAAGCCAGAATGATCGCGATCGCCCCGATTTCCGCCATCAGCAAGTAGAGAAAGGCTGCGCGGCGATGGGCCGCGTGCTCGTGCTGGTAGGCGACCAGAAAATAACTAGCGACCGACATCAATTCCCAGGCAATCATGAATAGGAAGGCGTCGTTGGCGAGCAGTACCAGTTCCATGCCGGCAACGAACAGCCCGGTGAAAAAACCGAGGACCGAAAGCTTGTGTTTGCCGTGCTCGAATTCCCGAACGTAACCGGGACCGAACAAGCTGGCGGCGATCAGAGGAATGCCGAGCACGCAAAAGAAGAAACCGGCTAGCGGGTCCAGCGCCAAGTGCCAGTTCAGCCAGGGCAGACCGAAGGGCAGCGTCACGGTGCGGGTGGCGCCGCCGAGGAGCGCGATGAGGCCGGCTGTTACGGCGAACCCGCCCGATGCTCCCAACAGAACGAAGGGCATTGTCCGCGCCAGACGGGAAAAGCGACCCGGGGTAAGTCGTTCGTTAGTCCGCGCCGGACGGAAAGTCGCTTGCCCGACCCATCGCAGCATTCCGTGCCATAACAAGCCGTTCGGCCCCGAGACCAGTGCTGCAAGGGCGGACAGCAGCGCAGCCAGGACCGAAATGCCGGCTAAAAATAGGGACATCGGGGACGGGGATTTGTAAACCGCATGGGAAAAGCCGCATGCAATTCCGTTGCCAACAAAACGTCATCCATCATTTCAAGCACCTACACCTATCCCGCGGCCGCATTAGGTTGAAAACACCCGCTATAAGCGGTGATACATGTTCAATAGCACCATCGAAATGGCGCTCTACATTGCATGTTGCGACGATGTCGAGTCCCGTCCGAGTGGTAAATCTTAAAACAATTAACATCTTATGTGCATAAGAAGTTATCGGAACCCATATTGCGTGTTTGACACTGCTCATCTATCCCGATAAAAAAGCTACTTTCGAACGTTCGTGCGTGGACCGCGATGTTACTTGTTTGCAAATGGTGAGCAGGTTGATCCGGGAAGCTTATGGGGCCGGATTGGAAGGAACACGTATCCGAAGGTCGGCAGAGCGAATCGTAACGCCGCGCCTTCGATAAAGATCGAAAAGTTCGTAGTAGTCGCGGATCAAGTCGTCCGTTTGTTGTAAAAACGCTGTCTTTGGTCGTAGTATCGGCTTGGCGTGGGGGGATGTGGTGTCACTATTCGTTGACCGAATAACCGAGTTCGCCCGGAACCGCCGGAAAAAAATGCGCGGGAGTTTCCTTAAGGAAGCTCTGATTAAGTCCTTCGACAGGCCTGTCCTGAGCCGAGTCGAAGGGCTCAGGACGAACGGTAAGGTATTGATTCCGTTCGTGGTGAGCTTGTCGAACGCTCTCCTGAGCCTGTCGAAGGGCATGAACGGAATCCACTTGTTCAGAGCTTCCTTAAAGCGAAACGGAAAGCCTAGCCCAGCTAACAGGGTTGGTTTTTTGCAGTATCGGCGTGTCTCGATTCCCATAGCGAAAAAATAAGCCGAAAAACCGCCGTTTTTCGGTTTATCGCATTTTCGGCAGGAGGATGTCGGAAAACCAGGATGACAGTCCTCTGCTAAAGTTAAGCCGACAATTCATTGTCGGTCCTCTCTTCAGAATAAGAACAAGAAAAGGTGTTGCTTGAGGATGATGTCTAAATCCACCGGAAATTTGCACCGACTGATCGGGTGCGGGTGGGTTAGCTTTCTCCTATCACTTGCACTTGCGGTAATCGTTGCCCTTGGCTGTGCCGGCAAGCCCGTCATGGCAGGCGAGCCCAGCCCCAAAATTTATGCAGCGGAAGAGCGAGCTGATTCACTCTCCGCTGACACCCTGCGCGAAATCTTCTTCATGCGATTGACGAGTTGGCCTGATGGCACGCCAATTCGTGTTTTCGTACTGCCGGATAAACATCCTCTGCATGTCCGTTTTTCCAAGGAAGTGTTGGGTGTCTATCCCTTCCAGCTACGCGCGGCATGGGACCGGCTGGTTTTTTCGGGGACAGGTTTAATCCCGCATATGGTCGAGACGGTCGGAGAAATGCGCGAGATGGTTCGGGCGACTCCTGGAGGTATTGGATATGTTGACAAATAGGGGTTTTCTAGGGAAGGCGCTGGCCATGCGGATCGTCGGTCCTCGAACGATCGCGCGTATGGCTGCAACGGTCGCCTGCTTTTTCGTATCCGGCGTGGCAGCGTCGCTGGATTTCAGCACTATTGACTGGCAGTTGCATGGTTTTGCGAGTCAAGGATTTACCTATACCACGAGCAATCAAGTGTTCGGCGCGAGCCGTGGCGGCAGTCTGGATTTCACCGAAATTGGCGTCAACGGATCCGTGCGATTGCTGCCAAACCTGTTGTTTTCCGCTCAAGGGCTCTATCGCAACGCCGGAGGTTCCGATCGGGAGGATTTTCGGCTCGATTTTGCCCAAGTGGATTACAACGGCACGTTTCTCGACTCGGCTTTAACGCTTGGGGTGCGGGCGGGGCGAGTCAAAATACCGTTCGGACTATACAACGACACTCGGGATGTGGTCTGGACCCGGCCTTCGGTGATTCTGCCCCAGTCGGTTTATTTCGACACGCTCGGGCTCAGGCAGGCGATGATCTCGGCCGACGGAGGACTGCTGTATAGCCGCTATAACTGGGGCGATCATCGCTTCAATTTGGAATTCATGGTCGCGGAACCGCAGGATGATACCGGCGATGCCACCGATTTCCTCACCGGCATGCTCAACTCGCCCGGTAGAATGGATGGGCGTCCCTTGTTTCTCGGGCGAGCCGTCTATGAGTGGATGGGCGGGCGGGCGCGTGCCATGTTCAGCGTGGTCGACCTGGACCGTGACTTCAGGTCGCGTGCAAGCGGAGTTCCATCCGGCAACATCCAGGCTTTATATCCTTTGTTCTCTCTGCAATATAATGCAGAGCGCTGGTCGTTGACTGCGGAATACGGTTGGGTCGATGCCCGTCGCAGTGGTTTTACACCGGTTCCCATAGAGAATACCTCGGAGGGGTTTTATGTACAGGGAGAGTACCGATTGAGCGATGACTGGTCGGCCGTACTTCGCTATGACGTTTTTCATGCGGACCGTGACGACCGAAGCGGTCGTTCCTTGGCCGAGCAAACCGGCCAAGCACGCCACCGCTTTTACGCTTATGATCTTGCCGTCGGTGTCCGCTGGGAATTTGTGCGGAATTGGCTGATTGCGGCGGAATACCACAACGTGGAAGGTACCGCCTGGCTCTCTCCTCACGACAATTCCGACTTGCTGAGAGGCGGGGGAGATCCTCACTGGGATCTCTTTTCTGTAATGGTATCGTTTCGTTTCTGAAGCCGTTGCTGGAAAGGATAAATGAGGAATGACACAAACCGTTTTTGGACATTGCGCCGAAAAGGGTTTGTACTGTTGAGTCTGCTCTTGTTGACGCTCGGTGTCGCTTTCGGCGCACTGAACCATTGGAATTTAAGGACTCAATTCAAAAACCAGCAAGCCGTTCGCAACGCGGCTCTTAGGACTGAATTCAAAGAGCTTATAGAGCGTTCGGCCGACCGCTTGCAACGCCTGGGCGTGGTGCTTGCTTCGCTCGGTAGGTTGGATCGGTTCATCACGGCGCCGCGCGAGAATCAAACCGCTGCCCGTTTGCAGGGATTTTTTTCCAGCGTACGGTACGAATTGGACGTCGAGCGGATCGAGCTGTTCGATGCGGCAGGTAATTCAGTTCTGAGCTGGTCTTCGTCAATGGCGAACGCGGTTCCACAAGACCGGTTACAGGACGTTTTGAGCCGAGTCCTCGAAACGGAGCAGCCGATGACAATCTTGACCTGTCAACCGGGTTGCAGCCTTCATGCTTTTGTTCCGTTGCTTTCTGCGGGACGAAATGTAGGCATCCTTTCTCTCAGCCAGATGATTACCGATCTGGTGCTGGACTTTTCGGCGGGTGCCGGAACGGCTGTCGCAATCCTCGTGGCCTCTCCGGGAACCGGCGAAAAGGTTCTGGAAGCCTGGGGCCTGCGTGTTGCTGCGTTGTCCAATCCGCAACAGCTGGAGCCTTTCTTGAGGAATCTCGCCGAGCACTATCCGGGGCCGGATATGCTCACAGCCGACCAATGGCTGGAATGGAAGAAGAAAAAATTCACGGTTTATGCTTCGCCGCTGAACGACATCCTGGCGGGTGGCGAGACCGGCCAACTTATGTTCATCGTGGATGCTAGCGCTTCGGCCGCGGCGCTCGACCAGGCCAATCGGGACGCCCTGGTTGTCGTCGGGATGTCTTTAGCCATAGCCGAAGTCCTGCTGTTGGTATTGCTGCATGCTCCGCTACGGCGCATTCAACATCTTGCATCGACATTGCCATTGCTGGCTCACGGCAACTATCACAAAGTCAACGAGCGGCTAAAGACGCTCAGCCGCCTGGTCGAATGGAAAGACGAAATCGACATCCTCTATGCCACGTCCATCCGTTTGGCTCATCAGATCGAAGAGCATCAAAACACCCTCGCGGCGGAGAGGGACTTTATTCAAGGGCTGCTGGACAACGCCCAGGTTTTGATTCTGACTCAAACTCGCGACGGCAGAATTCGTACGGTTAATGAATTGACGTCCCAGATCTTGGGACGTCCCGGCGAGACGCTCAAAAACGCCCGATTCGTCGAACTGATCGAAATCGATAACGAAACCAGTGATATCGCCCGGAATCTCGAAAAGCTGTTCTCCAACCTGCTGCATCGTCTGGAACACGAGTCGGTCCTGACCTGCTGCGACGGCACCAAGCGGCATATCGTATGGGTGCATACGCGTTTGGGCTTGGAGCAGGAGAACGGCATTGCCGTGCTGTCCATCGGTTTGGACGCTACTGAAAGAGTCCAGGCCGAATCCCGTATACGCTGGCTGGCGAACCACGATTCATTGACCGGGCTCCACAATCGGCTCTGGTTCAAGGACGAGCTGGAGCGGAGTTTTGCCGAGGCGGAGCGGAACGGTACCCCGGCGGCCCTGCTCTTGTTCGACCTGGACCATTTCAAGGACGTCAATGACAGCAGCGGACACGCTGCCGGCGATGCGCTGCTGTGCCTTTTGGCCAACGAGCTGCAGGCGCGGGCACGCAAGTCGGATGTTCTGGCTCGCTTGGGGGGCGATGAGTTTGCCGTTCTGATGACCGGTACCGATCGGTCGGGAGCAGAGTACTTTGCTCAGGATCTCAATCAGCGCTTGACCGAGAAGCCTTTCCGCTTCGGCGACCGAAGCTATCGCATTTCCGCGAGCATAGGTATCGCCCTGATTCCGGAGCATGGCAAGGATGTGGAAGAGCTTATGGCGAACGCCGACGCGGCCATGTATCAGGCAAAAAAAGCAGGGCGAGGACGGTGGCATTTGTTCTCGCACTCGGGCGAAGAACGCGCTCAGATCAGTCACCGGGCGTATTGGCGCAACGTTATCGCCCAATCTTTGGATCAAAAGCGTCTATTTTTTCATTATCAGCCCGTAGTGGACGTGGCGACGGGGCTTGTCGCTTATCACGAGGCGCTGCTTCGCTTGAAGCTGGACGACGGACGCATCGTTCTTCCGGGTGAATATATGGACGTCATTTTGCGTTCGGACTTGATGAGCGCCATCGATTCATATGTCACTCGGGAGGCGATCGAAATCCTTGGCAAGATTCGTTCGGCGCGCCTTTCGATTAATCTTTCCGCTGCCGCGCTGACCGATCCGGGATGGGCGGAGCCGCTCAAACAAGCGGCGCGCGACGGAGTCTTGGCTCCGGAACGTTTATTGCTCGAGATCACAGAGACTGCCGCGATCGCCGATTTAGAGGCGGCTCGGCGGATTATGGACGAATTAACCGATATTGGCTTCGGATTCGCGATGGACGATTTTGGGGCCGGGTTTGCGTCCTTTCATTACCTAAGACACTTGCCGATCAAGCATGTGAAGATTGACCGTTCATTTATCAGCCGTCTAGCCAATGACGATGACGACAAAGTGTTTGTCAGCGCCCTGACCACGCTCGCTCATGGCTACAGGCAAAAAATCGTCGCCGAAGGAGTTGAAAATGCGCAGACACTAATTCGGCTTCGAGAATTAGGAGTCGATCTGGTACAGGGCTTTTTTATCGGACGTCCCGATCGACAGTTAAAGCCGGCAACAATGTCCGTGATCGATTTACCGTTGGTTGGATCGTAAGCGGCATCCGCATACTACTTTTATCAACTAATAATTATGAGCACGATCACGCTACCCGAATTTTACTGTCCGTTTCCCTCGCGCCTCAATTCTCATGCCGAAGCGGCTAATCGTCATACCCTGGCGTGGGTGAGGCGTTTCAATTTGGTTACCGACGATCGCGAATGGCAGCGGCTGGAAGCTTCCAAATTCAGCTGGTTGGCAGCCCGCGCCTATCCCGATGCTCCTTACGAAGGACTTAATATCGTCTCGGATTGGAACACTTGGCTATTCATTCGCGACGATCAATGCGACGAGTCGGGTTTCGGGCGGAGTCCGGATAAACTTGCCCATTTTCATGAGCGGTTGACTGAAATTCTTACCGGTCGCGAGCCTAACGAAACGGATCTGCCGCTTGCTCGAGCACTGCACGACCTTTACCTTAGACTGCGGCAAATAGCAAACGACGACTGGATGTGCCGGTTTATACTCAGCGTCGTCGAATATTTCGAATCCTCGGTTTGGGAAGCTAAAAACCGTGCAAGCGGAATTACGCCGGACCCGCTAACGTATGTGACGATGCGCCCGTTTACCGGAGGACTTTATACCGATATCGAGCTGATAGACGTCGTGGAAGACATAAGTCTGCCGCTGCACGTGCGCAAACACGATACGCTGCAGAATCTGATCCGGATGGCGAACAATGTGGTTTGTTGGTCCAACGACATCATTTCTTTCGCCAAGGAAGTCCAGCACAATGATGTCCATAACCTGGTCGTGACGTTCCAGCACCATCGTCGGTTGTCTCTTCAGGATGCAATTCAGCAAGCGGCGGAGCTGACGAATAGAGAAGTCCGCAATTTCATCGCATTAAAAGAGCAATTGCCCACGTTCGGAGCTGCGATCGATAGCGACGTTCAGCGTTTTGTCTCGGTTCTGTGCTCGTGGATGCGCGGCAATCTCGATTGGTCCTACAGCTCGGGGAGATATGTAGTGTTGATCGTCGGCAATGGCCCGAAATGATGAATAGAAAAACAGATGCCCCATGCGGTGGGGCGGATTGATCTCTGAACCAATATGCTTTGGACGCTCCGGCCGGCGCATTCCGGTGCGTCCAACCGGCGTCTCTAGGATTGTCTGACCGCCGGCTTGCGTCGATTCGTTAGACGCCGCTGCGATTGGCAATCGGAAATTTCACGTTTCGTTTTTTCCCGTGCCTCCGCTTGTGTGGGGGTGTCAATGACCGTCGATATCCCGCGGCCAACCGGCGAAACCGGCGTGTCCGAGTCGGTTTGAGACCGCTCGACATCGGCTCCTGTAAGTGCCCGAAGCTGCGCCAGCTCTCTAGCTGTGGCATCGAGTTTCTCTCGGAGTTCGTGTATCAACTGATAGAGCTGTTCGAAATGAATCTGGAAGTACCGTGCCGACGGAAATGCTGGCGGGACCGGCGCGTCTGCTTGTATGGCTGGATCGCATTCCTGGCGCCTGAGTCTGGGTGTCATCTGTTTCTCCTCTCGATCGTGAAATCACCGCCTCATGGCTGGGAAATGAGGCGGTGCCCCCAGTCGGCTAAGCACTAATGTTTTGATAGAGCAGCAGTGCTGTTGGCGTTTGAAAAGAAGAACGACCAAGCAAAATTCGCCGCTTGAGCAACGGCTCCCTTAACCCATATCTAGGGGGCCGATGCAGTAAAACTGTGGAAACACCGCGAGTCCGAAAGAACACTTTTCACGAATGGAGCGCGGCGATGCCGCCAAAGCCGGCAGAGCATGACGATTGAGCGATGTCATGACTCTTGAGCATGAATGTTTCCATAAAAGGCAATCGCCATGCCACCCTCCTCAAGTGCTTGATGGGACGGCATCCGCGTCGGCTGATCCATCGGTGCGATCAGTGATTGGTGTGGCAAAACACACAATCGATGTGACTTTTGCCCCGCCCGGCGCATCGCGGTCTCGAATACAGCCATTTTCTGTGGGTTGAATAGTGTGACCGTCGGGGTTTCGGTTCGAGACGTACTAGCGTGCCGGAACTTAATCATTCCATCGAGAACGTTCCGGTCGTGTAAGTGCCGTTTCGATGTAACCCATTTCTCACCTCGGGGCGGATGTAAGCGAGAAGTTCCAGGCCGTTTTCACCGCTGCCAGGCGGCGACGAGTTTGAGGCAGGCGCGGCGCCATTCGCAGTCGGGAACGGTGCATTGGAACCGTTCCTCGGTGCGGTAACAGGGGGTGCGCTGCTGGGCGCGTTGGACAGCCCGGACCCAGGCGGCCGGGGGCGGCGCGTCAGGTTCATCGGGTGCGGGGCGGGCAATCCGAAGTGGTGGTGCGGCATCCATCGGGCGGTCCATCCATGCAAAAGAGAGCGCCGCTCGCAGGCGGCGCCGGCAACCCAGTGAGGCGAATAGCACAGGCGCGGGCGGACGGCGGGCGCGGAGGAAGAGGGGGCTCCGCGCCCAAGCGCCCGCCCGGCGCTACCAGAAGACAGTGCAAGACAGGTGCCAGCCGTCAGGCCCGAGAACGCGGGCGCTCGCGCCAACCGCCGGTCGGACGGTGCGGGAAACGGCTGAGTGCGGTTAGGCTTTTCACCCGGCGCCACGCTTCAGTCGGTGTAATCGGAGGGGATGATCGCCGCCACCTGGCGCGAGCGCGGGCCGAGCGTCACCGGCATCTGGCCGCTGACGAAGGTCGCGGTGGTCCGGATGATCACCGGCAATGCCGGTATCGCATCGACCAGGGGAATCACAGGGATCGGGTCGCGGTCACGATCGAGGCGCGCCGCTGTCCATCCTCATCGGGTGGAACGTGAGCATGATTCCCATGGCCGTGATCAGGACGCCGAGGTAGGGGATGTTGGCCGCGACTGTGCCGATCACCGTCAAATGGCGGGGCAGCTCGGTTTCGAGGAACTGGCTGGTGGTGTACTGGTCGAGCTCGACGCGGCGGTAGAAGAATCAGAGGTCAAATGCCATGGCGACCCCGCAGAGGCAGGCTAGAGCATTTTCCGATCCGGTATCAGGGAGCCCGATAGGTAGGTCGGCAATCCCTTCCCAATCGCAAACGGTCGCTTTAGTCGCGACCCTTCCAATCGCAAAACGGCCGTCCTGGGAGCGCCAGGACGCCCCTTCCAACAAAATCCTTTGCCGA
>NZ_JBDIVO010000065.1:0-18394 GCF_039794385.1 Methylocaldum sp.
GGGTGGCGGGCGCGCCAGCTGGACTCCAGCGTTCCAACAGCGCGGGAAACACGTCGGCGAGCCGATTCAGGCGCTGGACGAAGCCGCCGTAGCTGGGCAGATGCGGAAACCAGTCGCGCCAATAGCGGTCGGCATGAGTGTAGAGAGTTTTGATTTCGCGCTGCTTCTGCAGGATGCCAAACAGATAGAGGGTGATGACCTCTTCATCCGTAAAGCGCAGATCGGCATACGGTGCGAAGCGTTGGATATGGATCCAGAGCTCGCGGCGATAGAGATCACACACCGTCAGATACACCGTAATAAGTTGAGTTTGCCAGTCCATGGTCGTGTCTCCAAGGGGTGTTGCAGAACCCTCCTCAAGAGACACCAATGGGCTGGCATCTTCTCTCCGTTAGCTCTTAATTCGCGTTTAAGTGAGCCTGCGTTCGACTACAGAACCTCGGATCAAGGAACGATCCAGCGGCTGACGGGTACCAGTGTCTCGTTCCTTTCCACATCAGGCTCGACCAGATAAGCGCCGTTCGATGCGAAGCGCCGGCCGGTGCCGAGGCTCAAATGCGGGTAAACCGACGTGGCTATGGTCGTATCCACTTCATGTTCGATCTTTTCCACGAAATAGTCACGTGAAAAATGATCGACCATATGCATCAACGCGGCTCCCGCCTTGGTCACGGCAAAATAAGTGTTCGCCTGAACGCGTTCGTCGATGAGCTCGAGCTTCCTACGCTTCAGCCACGCCTTGAGTCGCAACAACCGCCGATCAAGCGCCTCCGGTAATTCGAACGGATAAACGAAGCGAATTTTGGTTCTCGAATCGGCCGCAAGGAAGGAGGACGCTTTGTTCGACAGGGTTGAAGAAAGATAGATCCGGTCGGGGGCCAGTACAGACGCGGCCAGGCTCTCCAGGCCTCTCAAATCCGAATCTCGGAGCCAGAGGACGAGCAGAGCAGGGTGCTCGCGTTTCAGAAAAGTGCGCCAAAAATCCGCGGTCGGTTTGGCGGCTGGGTCGAGACCGACATCCCGGACCCTAGCGTTTCCGTTAGCTTTCATCGCCTTCCGAAAGGCGTCGGCGGGGATTCTGCCGGTTTTGTCGTTGCGGAAAATCTGGACGATAGGACCGGGCAGGGATCTCTCGGATGCTTCGCTGAGATGCCTGGCCAGTACGTCCGCCTCGAGGGTCACGCCGCGAGAAAAGTAGAAAGCGTAATAGCCGTTTTCGGAGAAGACGGGAAAGTCCACGTTCGGGAACAGGCAGGGAACTTCGTGCCGCTCGCAAAAATCATGGACCGGCTGCCAAGCCCCCGCCCCGATCCCGCTGAGCAGCGCAAAGACCGGCTGTGTGCGGTAATAGGCCTCGAGTTGAGCGCGCCAGGTTTCCGGACGCCCCGTCAACGTCCACAGGTGTAGCCGCCACTTTCGGTAGGCCTTGTATTCACGCTCCATATCCCATGGGGCACGCTCGGCCCGCTGGGTCTCGCGTCGTGTTTCGGCATTCTTGTTCCGAAAGAAAGCCTCCAAGACATCTAGCATTGCCTTTTGTTTCGCCGGCTCCGCATCCTCGGTCGCTACCGTCGCAAAATGAATCGTTTGATCGTTGACTCCGGGAGATGGGGCCGTCGACAGCGTTTTCAAATAAGCGATCAGAGCGTCGGACTCGGTCCGGGTCAACGTATAACGCGGCATGGGCGGGTTGAGTCGGCGTCCCGTCATGTCGATGCCGGTTCGGAGGGCTGTGGCGAGCGTTTCGTCCGTGTACGCGGGGCGGCTCAGTGCGCTTTGAGACCCGGAGCCATGCATCTTCGGGTGAGGGGGGTACGCAGGGTTATAAAGCGAAGGTCCGGTGATCGGCCGCGCGACGGCTTGTCCCTCGCCGGAGCCGAACCCGCTGCGTCCATGGCAATTGACGCACGCGGCGCGGCTCCCCGTCAGCGTCACATCGTCCTGAACCAAGGCATGCAGGGGACGCCCGGAAGGAAGAACTCCTTCGCGATAGATTCGCTTGCCCCATTCGACCATCCCCAAGTTTATCCCAATGGTCTGCGTTGGTGTGGCAGCCGCAGATGCGACACATGAATGGACCGCAAGAAGCGTCAGCAAGCTTCCTTTCATGGCGTCGATCAGGCGGCGTTGCCGTAGCGTGAACATCACTTGGCCGCGACGTTGTCCGGAGCGAGGGTCAAGAAGTGATGGAGCAGGGTGTCGGCGCTCACCAACCCTTCGAAACGGAGCCATCGCGGGTCGTGGGGAAAACGCATGAACGTCAACGCAGGGTGATAGGTTTTGCCGCCCCGGTAGGCGTCGAAAGCCTTCTGAACGGCGAGAACGCTGGCCGCATCGCCGGTAAGAAAACGCCAATCCGGACCCGCGCCGAACTCTTGGGCATACTGCCTAAGCGCTTCCGGCGTACCGTGCTCCGGATCGATGGAGATCGAAATCAGGCGGAATTTTGCTCGCTGGCGGGTCAGCTGCGCCTGAAGCTTGGACAGGCGCGCCGTGGATATCGGGCAGACCGTCGTGCAGCTGGTGAAGACGAAATCGAGGACGACCGGCCTATCGATATCGAGCTGGGAAGATAAGGAAACGCGCCGGCCGCCCTGATCGACCAGCGTGATTTCCGGAATCACGTACGATAAGCCGGTCTGAAAGGAAATGGAAGCAGCCCTATCGTAAGAGCCCGCATCGCAGGGAGCAAACGCCGTCCCCGCCGTGAGAAGGAGGCAAACCGAAACGAGGCGGCGACAATCTGTTCCGTTCATGTCCTTTGCCTCCTCACCGGGTGACGTTCACCGTAACGGTAGCCGCATTGGATTCGGCGCCCCGGTTGTCGTTGACCGTGTACCTGAAAACCTCCGTGCCCGTGAAGCGCAGCCTCGGCCTGTAGGTGATCGTGCCATCGCCATTGGCGACGGCAGACCCGCCTTTATCGGGTTTCGCGGAGATCGTTACCGTCGCGGGATCGAGGCTGCCGTCCGGATCGGAATCGTTGGCCAGTACGGCAATGAGCTTGCCGGTGTTTCTGCGCGTGGTTGCCGAGTCGTTCGCCGCCACCGGGGGTTTATTGGCGGCCACGGTGATGGATACCGTCGCCGGCGTGCTCGACGATGTGCCGTCATTGGCTCGATAGGTAAAGCCGTCGGTGCCGGTGAAGCCGACGGCCGGCGTATAACTGAAGCTGCCATTGGCATTCAGGTTCAGGCTTCCATGGGCAACGCCGCCGGCCAGAACAGCGTTGAGCGAGTCGCCGTCGGGGTCGCTATCGTTGCCGAGCACGCCGGGCGCGGCGATCGAGAGGGTCCCGCCCTCGACCGTGCTGTAGGCATCGTTTGACGCGACGGGCGGATCATTAACGTCGGCCACGTTGATCGTAAAGGTCTGAGTCGTGGATAGCCCGCCGAAATCGGCGACCTTCACGGTCACGTTGTTGGCGCCCACTTGATCGGCGTTCGGAATCCAGGAGATAAGCCCCGTCCCGCCATCGATGCTCATGCCCGTCGGCGCGCTGTCGAGCGAAAAAATCAACGTGTCGCCATCGGGGTCGCTGGCCGTTACGGTATAGGTGTATCGTTGCCCTTGGGTGGCCGTCGTCACCGGGGTCGAGGTAATTGCAGGCGCGTGGCCGCCGCCGGGCGGATGATCGAGCAGGTAATCATGCGCGGCCTTGGCATCAATCAGCCCGTAGCCGTAGCTGTTGTCGGCGCCGGACTCGCCCAGGTCTTGGGCGGATTGCCGCAGGGTCGATTCCAGGACCGCTATGCCCGTATTCGGAAACGCTTCGAGCAGCAAGGCCATCGTGCCCGCGGCATGAGCAGCGGCGTAGGACGTGCCGGAGACGGTGGCGTAAATAGGCAGCCCGCCGAACGACAAATCGCTGGTGTTGACGTCGACACCGGGAGCGCTCAATTGAGGATAGATGCCGCCATCGCAGGCCGAAGCCCCACGGCTGCTGAAATTCGCCACGACCGATGTGTCGTCCACCGCACCGCTCGAAAAGGCTTCGGGATTATTGGCCGGACTCACGCTGCTCGAAGAGATCGGACCTTCGTTCCCGGCCGAGAACACGAGGCCGATACCCGCCTCCCTGAAGACCTGGATGTCGTTCGCGAATTCGAGGACACACCGGTCCGTGGTGCCTTGCAAGCCCCACGAGGCAGCGACGACGTCGGGCGCGTCGGACGTATCCGGGTTGCCGTCCGGATCGAGCAGCCACTGAAAGCTCAGGTGGATATCGCTGAATTGCGCCTGTCCGGCATCGTCGAACAGTTTGGCCGCGATCCATTCGGCCCCTGGAGCGACGCCTATGGCCGTGCCGCCGGCGCTCCCTCCGACCATGATGCCCATGGTCTGGGTGCCGTGTCCGTGGCCATCGTAGGGGGTGGCGTGCTCGCCGTGCGGGTCGTACCAACTGTTCGCGCCGCCCCGCCAGCGACTGCCGAGGTCTGGATGATTCGCATCCACTCCGGTATCCATGTTGGCGACCACGATCCCACGTCCGGTGTGCTGCATCGCCCATAGTTCCGGAACATGGATGACGTTTAGGTTCCATTCGGGAGCGGCCTGAGTGCCGGCGCTTGCCGTCGGCGCTTCCAGCGTCTGGTCGAGACTCATGCGCTCGACCTCCGGCCGCCTGGCCACTTCTAGAACCGCTCTCCCTTTGGCGGCAAACGACATCCCGTTGATCAACCAAAGCTGCCGGACGCGCTGAGCCCCCTGGCTTTGCAAAAAGGCTTTCAGCGATTTCTGGCTTTGATTCGCCTTGGCCTTGAGCGCTTTGGTGATTTTACTTCTGCGGAGCCGTTTGTCCTTGTCCTTGAAGTCGCCTAACTCGACTCGGTCGGACAGTGTAACGATCACGGCGATGGACTCATTCGGCTTTGCCGTTCGCAAGACCGCATCGAGCCGGGGATCGATGGCGCCGGCGTGCGTGACCGGGCCGGCAAAGGTCGCGAGCAGTAGAATCGAGACGGTGCGATTGACTGGTCTGCGGAGATTTGAAACACGCATCGCGATCACTCCACGACCAGATTTTCTGCTCTGAAGTCACCAATCACCACCGTGACTTTATCGCCGGCTTCGATTTGTCTGCCGGGATTCGCGAACAAGGCGAAGTAGGTTCGGTTCTCCAGGGGAGCTGCGCTGGTCTGGCGCAGAAAGCCGACGGTCGGCGCGGTGGGCACCAAAAGCCGGCTGCCGGTCTTCTGATCCACCACGTAGGGGTTAAGCGTCCGGTCAGCCATCGGAGCGGCCTTTCCGGCATCGATGATACGGTAGCGGAAATCGAGCATATTGCCCGCCGCCGAAAGTCTGATGCCCAAGAGCCGGATGCCCCACCGTTTCTCCAGCTCAGTCGGAATCTCTGCAACCGGTTTGAGCCCCCGACCGGCGACCCCCGGCGCGGAATCGCCCGGCCATCGGGCAGCGATGACGGCGGCACAACTCATGACGACCAGCATTCCCGAAGCGAGATAGCCGATCCGATAGCGACGCACAGAAACACGCCCCTGTGTTCTCATGACACTCCTCCCATGAATCATTTCCTACCGCGTGACATTCACCCGAACCGTCGCGACGTTGGACGTTGTGTCCAGGTTGTCCCTGACCGTGTAGGTAAACGCGTCGCTACCCCTGAAATTGAGTCTCGGCGTGTAGGTCACCGTGCCATTGGCGTTGGGTGTTGCCGTGCCGCGCCGGTTGGGCTGGGTCACGATGGTGACCGTGCTCGGGTTGATACTGCCGTCCGGGTCGGTATCGTTGGCGATGACATTGATAAGCACCGTCGTATTCGTTCTGGTGGTCGCCGTATCGTCGCGCGCCAACGGCGCCTGATTGGGATTGACCGTGATCGAGACGGTCGCCGGGGCGCTCGTGCTGTTGGCGGCCCCGCTGCTGTCCCGCGCCTGATAAGCGAACGTCGCCGTACCCGTGAAAGCGGCGGTCGGGGTGTAGGTAAAACCGCCGTTCGTGTTGCCGGTGACCGTGCCGTTCGACGCCGTGCCGAAATTCACCGCCGTGAGCGTATCGCCCGCATCCGGATCGCTGTCGTTAGCCAGCACCCCGGGGGCCGCGATATTCAGCGTTCCACCCTGAATCATGCTGTACGCGTCGTTCCGCGCCAGCGGCGGATCGTTCACGGGGGTCACGCTGATGCTCACCATCGCTACATTGCTGCTTATGCTCCCGCTGATGGCTTTATAGCTGAAGCTGTCGATGCCCGAGGTATCGGCGGTCGGCGTATAGGTGAACGAGCCGTCGGCCGAGAGGCTCAAAGTGCCCTTGCTGGTGGTGCTCACCAGCGCGGCGGCGAGCGGCGATGGCCCGGTATCGTTGCCCAGTACGCCCGGGGCGGCGATCGAAAGAGGCGTATCCTCATTCGTCGTATAGGGGCCGTCGTTAGCGGCAACCGGCGCGCCCGGCGCAGCCGCGCCCACCGTCAGGTAAGCCAGCATGCCGCCGCCGGGCTGCATGCCGTTGGTCAGATTCAGCCTGCGGTCGTAGATCGCATATTGGCCGTCCTGGCCCGGGGTCGGAGTAAGCATGGCGTCCAGCGTCTTGGCGGCGGGCAGCATCGCCGAGTACTGAGTCTTGACATAAGGGTAAGGATGGCCGTCCTCGGCCACCAGTTGCATGTCGAGTCCCTGGAGTACGGGAACATGCGTCTGCAAGCCGGCGTTCAGGAATCGGATCAGAGTCCTTTCTCCCGCTGCCCCGGCTGAAAACGGCGGCGGGCTGTTCGCGTCGTACGGCTCGCCATTGATCAGGAAGTATTTTGGCTTGTAATCGATCGTGCTGGGATAGGCGGGACCGCCATAGGTGCCGCCGGCAACGGCGGCATGCAGCGCCGGGTCGATTTCGCTGTAGAGCAGCATGATTTCGTTGTCGTAGTCGACGTTGGGATAAGCCCGTCCGCCCGCATCGTCTTTTTTCAGCCCCCCGTACAGCCCCATCTGCACCTGCACCTGTGGGTGGGTGCCGCTGTGATAGAGATAAGTCCCCGGCCTGAGATTGGTCCAGCGATAGGTCTTGGTTTCGCCGGCCGAAGTCTGGTCCGTGAACGAACGGACGCGCGGCCTGCCGTTGGCGTCGTTGACCTTGACCGGCGCCATGCTCGCGATTTGCCCCGGTATGACGATCGAGACCGGCTCGGGCAATCCATCGTTCTTTAAGTGAACGGTGAGGGTGCCATCGCCCGGCGGGACCGTCAGCGTCGGTCCCGGCACGGTCGCGGGGTTGCCCGAATCGAATGTTTCGTTGTCGAGCGCGAATCCCCACATGGGTATCGTCGCACCATCCGGCATCATCACGTCGACCGTGTCCGCTCGCAGCCAGTATTCCGCGCCGAACGCCGAACTCCAGGCGATCGCCAGCACCGATAACGGCGGGAGACGCATACCGGATACCAGTTTCCATTTTTTGCTGCTCATGATTTCGTTCCCTCGATCAAGGAATCGGCACGCCGGGTGGCTCGATGATCACCATGGTCATCATCCCCCCCGGGAATATGTCGTCATTGGTAAGCTCCCGCTCGGTATGGGAGTGCCACATGTGGAAATAGCCGGCATTGAGGTTCTTGCCGCCCGCACCGGGAGGCAATATTCCGAACTGTCCCAGATATGGGCTGCCGCTCCAGAATTCGCCAATCGTCACGGCGAGTTGGGGATCCGGCAACGCGACCGGAAGCGGCTTGCCGTGGTCGGGCGCGTATTCGTTCGGCTGCAGGGGATCGCCCGGCTGGTGCCCGTAAATGTCCCAGCCGAGCCCTTTTCCGGTCCATTCGAAGATCGCGTCGTAGGTTTCCCCGGGCGCCGTCGTAATGGTGTAGTCCGAAACCGCGAGATCGGGCCCCGTCCCGGACGCGCTTTCCAGCAGCCTGCCGTCGCGGGCGATCAACCATGAGTTGTTGCCGTGATGATGGAACGGATGGAGGTCGCGGCCGCCATTGATGATGCGAAGCAAGAGTTTTTCGCCGGGATGCATCCTGGGCAAGCAGTTATAAGGCTGCGTCGGTAGCCAGGGCGTTTCGTTGCCCGCTTTCAGCATCGTGTCGGGATTATTGCGTCCGTTAATGAACCAATGCACCGGGTGGTAAGCCGCGGTGTCGATCTCGGACCGACGGCCGGCCTCGACCAGCCTGTGAATGGTCGGATCCATCTCGCTCAGCAGGAACAGGTATTCCTGATCGAAAGCGCTGTCCGGGTGTCCGTAGGCCTGGTTGTTCGAATTGGGCCGAACGATGAGCGCGCCCATCAGCCCCATCTCGACCTCCAGGTCCATCCTGGTGCCGGCGTGATAGAGATAGGTTCCGGGGCGGGATGCGGTGAAGGTGTAGGTCACGACCGCTTCGTTTTCCGGTGTGGCCGGGTTGTCCGCGATATCGGCCTCACGGGTCAACAATCCCTCCTTTCCGCCGCCGGCCGTGACGCCCTCCTGTCCCGGAAACACGATGGACACCGGCAGGGGCGCGTCGGCGCCATGCGGCGGCAGCGCGTTGTGCAGCGTCACGGTGACGACGTCGCCCTGGTTAACGATCAGAGTCGGTCCCGGATATTGCATGGTCCCGTTCCCGTTGGCGTAGCCCCAGGCGAGGATGGTATTGCCGTCGGCGGTGCTGATGTAGTCTTCCTTGGCGGTGAGGTCGAAGGTCGGCCCGGTAATGCCGTCGATCTGGGCGATCGCCGGATGCCCGAAGATGCCGAGCAATAGCGCCACGGAGGCCACGGAGAGTCGTTCGAGTATGCAAGCTGACTGGTTCATGGTCCTGCTCCTGCTCCTAATTGATCACGATCTCGGTCATCATCCCGCCGTAATCCTCGGTGTTGTTGCTCAAATAATTGAGATTGGTGGTGTAGAGGAAGTAGGTTCCGGGTGCGATTCCGCGAGTATCGATCAGAACGTCAACGGCCTCGCCCCCGCCCAAGGTGATGGAGCTGGTATCGTAGTAGAGCGTCTTGCCGGTCGGACCGCGCAGGATGTGGGCGCCGGTTCCCACCACGGTCATCGGGAGCCCCAGCGCCGCCACGGTGTAGAAATTGGTGACATTGAGATTGGAGATGCGCAGCAGGATGCGTTGTCCGGCGCTCGCCGTGACCAGCGAGGAAACCTTCTGCGACTGATTCCCGTTGTTGGCGCTTTCCCCGGTTTCCGGATCGATGGGCGTCGGCAACTGGGCAGGGTTGACGGTGTCCGGATAGCCGCGCCCGTTGATCATGGGATAGGTGTCCTTCATGTTTGCGAAAGGCAGCGGCTGTATTTTCAGGTGGAGATCGTGGAAGACGGGGTCGAATGAACCGAGTTGCAGCGGAAATTCCACGTCGTACCCGGTCGAGCCGTCGCCGTCGTTGTAGACGAATTTGGTGTAAGTCTTTCCGTCGTAGGTCTTGGAAGTGCCGTCCTGGCTCGGGTGCACGTATAGATTGCCGAGCATCCCCATCTGCATGTGTTCCGCCGCCTCGACGTGACAGTGATAGATGAAGGTGCCGGGTTCCACGATGTTGTAGTAGTAGGTGAGCGATTCGCCCTGGTTGACGGCGATCGAGCCTTCGGGAACGCCGTCGAACACGGACGCGGCATTGGGAAACCCGTGGAAATGGACGGAATGGGGATCGAACAGGTCGGGGCGTATCGCCAGGGCAACGTTGGTGAGCGTGAGGTAAAACTCGTCGCCTTCCCTTAGCGAGATGGTCGGTGCCGGAAAATTTGCCGCCAGCAGCCCGGTATCGATCACTTGGTCGGACGGGACGCCGGTCACGTCGCTGAAGCCGAAAATGTATTGCAGTTTCTCGATGTCGTCGCCCATCCGGATGAAGCCGTCACCGGCCGCGAGATGTTTGCATACGGCGCGAGGATGATTGGGATCGGGATTGTCTATGACCGCGTCGCCGTTGATGTCGCCCGGACACTGGACGTACACGCCCGCGTGGGATGTATGCGTTAGGGCACAGGCGATCGAGGCTGCCAGCAGCCTCACGGGCATGCGAAGATCGGACGTATCCATGATTGCCTCCTCCATGGGGTCTGGGTGTGCCGCCGGGCGTCCGCCCGGCGGGATTGGCGAGCTGAATCAGGGCAGGTGATAGTCCCCGAAGGGTTCGCCCGTGGCCGGATTGAACAGGGTCAGCGGACCGAAGTGCACATCGATGAAGTTGCCGCCTTCGTCGAAGGCCGGTGCCGTGGCCAAGGCCGTCGTGACTTCCGGTTGCTGGATCGTCTGTCCGGGCGAACTGTTGAAGTACGAGGCCAGGAAGCCCGGATTGTTGGTGTTATTGGGAGTGAGGAGACCTCCGGGATAGCTGCATCCCTCCGGCCCGCTGAGCGAGGTCAGCGTGCTGGCCCGCGGATTCAGACAGGCCGTGCTGGCCGTTCCGAGGACCGCCAGATCGTGGAATACCGCCCCGGTGACGCCATCCGCCTCCACCGCCGGTCTCAGGCCGAAGCTGGCCGGGTCGGTGCTATTGTCGATCTCCCAGAAGAACGATCGGTTCCGCCACACGATATTGTTCAGGAGATCCGGATTGGAGAAGACACCGTACTGATTCCTGGTCAGAGCACCGAACGCGGCCGCTAGCGCGGTGCTGTGGGCACGCGAGACGATTCCGGCCGGTTGCGCGTTGGACCGGTTCGGACTGCCCGGACTGAAGGCCTCGCCGGCCGTCGCGGTGCTGTCGTTGTGGGCGATCGTGTTGTGGAAAATTTCGATCCGGGCAGTATCCTGCATCGAAATTCCGCCGCCCGCCAGTCCGGCGATGTTGTCCACGATCCGATTATTTCGGATTTGTATTTGGTACCATCTGCCGGCGTTATTTCTTGCCGCCAGAACATCCGCGCCATTGACGAAAAGGGTCCGGATGCCGCCGCCGTCGCCCGCGCCGGCCATATTGCCCTGGATCAGGTTTTCGTCCACGGTCACGTTACCCGCGCCGGCGCTCAGTTCGCCCGCGGCCAGGGCGGGCAGCCCGCCGATGAAGATGCCGCCGCCGGAAGCGTTCTGTCCCTGATTGAAGGTTTGGTTGAAAACGATGGTGTTCCGGGCGATCAACCCATTATCCACCAGCCTCGAACTGCTGAGTCCCAAATGCGCGATGCCGCCGCCGTCTCCGGTGGAGAAGTTGCCGCACACGAAGTTGTCGGTCACCTCATAGTTTCGCGATCCCGTGGCGACGGTGATTCCACCCGCGCCAAGACCGCCGCTGGCGCCGTTTTCGACCACCTGGTTGTGGTGGATGCGGACGTCATAGTTCTCGTTGTCGGTATAGGTGGTGCCGTTGATTAATTGCGGGTTCCCGATGCGGATTCCGCCGCCGTAGATGCCGTTATTGCCGATGATGCGGTTGTTGCTGATCTCCAGATAGCGGGCATAGCCGTTGACGAATATTCCGCCGCTGTGGTCCGCACCGGTGATGGTGAAGCCGTCGATGCGCGCCCTTTGAGCCGCGGGGCCCGAGGCAAATTCGCCGACGTTGGCCACCACGGTAATGCCCGCGCCTTCCTCGGTGTTGAACAGTATCGGCTCGTTGTCCTGGGGATCCGGCGGACCGGCTTCCTGTCCCGGCAGCAGACTGAACTGGTTCGTGTCGAGAAGCTCGGCGAGCTTGTTTCTCCAGTTTTGCAATTTCTCGGACGGGAACTTGGCCGCGTTGATGATGGTTGACCCGGCTCCCCAGCCCTGGAGGCGAACCTTCTTGTGCATGATCGGCAGTTCGTCGTATTCGCCGGGAGCGACCGTGATCAGCGCGCCGTTCGGGGCCGTGTCGATCGCCGCCTGGATGGACTGTCCGGCGTTCACGACGATCGGGGCCGCCCCGCCGACGGTGACGGTGACGCCGGTCACGGAGAATGCGCCGCCGTTGGCGCGGGTAACGACCAATTCCCCGGTTGTCGTACCTTGCGGGACCCGTACGACGATCTGATCGTCGGTCCAACTGCAAGCCGGCGTACAGTTCGTGAAGGACAGGATCGTGTTGCCGATCCGTACGGAGCCCTGTGCATCGCCGAAACCGTAGTCGCGCACGATGGTTTTCGCGTTGGTGCCGTCATAGGCCGGATTCGGCACTTCGACCAAGCCCATCGAGCGGATGATCAGATACCGTCGGTTATTCCCCGTGTTGCTGATTGGCGTGGGTACGTAAGGGCCGACGTTGGCGGTGCCGGTCACCGAATAGATCATGGGCGTGTGAATGGGCTGCTCGCAATCGAGCGGAAACTTGTCCTGCGAAGCGAACGCGGCGATGGGTAGCACCGGGGTATCCAGATAAGTGGTCTTGCCCGGCATGTACTGGAAGGTGTAGCAGAACTGGCTGTACCTCGGGTTGTAGTAGGGGTCCAATGTGTGTCCGCCGGGATTGTTCGGATCCGGCATGGTTGGCGAGTTCATGCACGCCGTCAGCATGTTCGGCGCCACCCCCGAGGGTATGGGCGGATTGATGGTGAACGTGGAGGGCACCAGGGCGTTGAACCGGCCCCACTGGTCCGCGTGCACGCGGTTGATCTCGCGGCCGGTCCAGTCGCGAATCGAGACCGGAAGGTAGGGTGGGGCATATTTCTCGCCGAACGTTGGCGCGTTCGGGTCGAACTCGTTCGACAGATCATCCAGTATCATGCCGACCATATGCCCCGCAATCGGTACTTCGGTGAACATGAAAAAATCCGCCGCCGCATTCTGGCCCTGAGCGACGCGAACCTGCTTGCGATCACATAGAGGCCGTGTCTGCCCGGCGTAGGCTCCGGGCACGCCCGGAAACAGACTCAGCTCGGCCGGTACCAGGTGCGGGTCGCCGACGCACACCGGCGGCAGAAGCAAGGGGCTGGGCGTGTATTCGTCGCCGAAGTCGACGTTCTTGTCCTCTTCCTTCTGATGCTCGTAGCCGGGCGGAGTGACCGCCGCGACGATATAGGTGCCGGCCGCCAGCTCGGGTTTTCCGGCAGGACCGCCGAAGGCATAGCCGCCATCGAACAGGGCGGGCCGCACCTGGTTGAAGTTGCGGAGACCGTCGTAGCAGTCGGTCGGCTGGCCTGTGGACGAGAGGAAAATATCGCCCTGGCAGCCGGCAGGCAGGTTGTCGTCCCAGCTGTCGGTGGTGGTGAAATCGACCGCGTCGCCCAAATCGAAAGTCCCGTTGGAATTACGGTCGATGTCTTCAGGCCCTTTGGCCGCGTTGCCTTCACTCCAGCCGAACGGATAGTTGTCTACGTCGGCCAGCACGAAGGTTCCGGGCGCGCCGAGGGCGGAACAGTCGGGCTTATCGATGACGCCGTCGTCGTTGCAGTCCCGGTAGAGATTGACCTGCACCCTCGGAATGCCCGGCTCCCAGTTCTCGGCCGCGGCATAACGCGGATCATCCTCGGCACGAGTGGTCGGATAATGGACAATGCCGCTCACGCCGCCGTTTTCTCCGATCGGATAGACTTGTTTGCCCCAGTCGATCACGCTGGTCTGGCCGAGAAAGCCTTGTATGCCTTCCAGCAGCACCGGTCCGGCTTCGGTGCGCGAGAGATTGTGGCCGGTGTTCGGATTCACGAGTTCGTTGCCTACTGTGCACCCGGTTTCAAAGGCGTCGGCGGCGGTGCAGAACTGCGGTTGAGGATTGAGCTTGCCCCGCGCTTCGGTACTGGCCGGTATCGCTCCTCCGGCGTCGACCGTGACGGTGGCGCCGGTCGCCTTGAAGCGGGCGAAATCCACTTCCGCGACTAGCCAGTTGAAGAAGGGAAAGATTTCCTCGAAGCCGTACGAACCGTCCGCTTTTGTGGGGAAGGACTGGTAAATGCTGCCGTCGCGGAAGCGGAGGTTAACGGCCTGGTCCGGCATGCCGACTTCGCCGTCGTCGCGATAACCGTTGCCGTTGGCGTCGTAGAACACACTGCCTTCCAGTCGGGAAAACCAGTCGAACACCGGCACTTCCACGAGGTCGCAGCTTCCGTCCGGGGTATTGCAGCTACCGTCGCCGTTCACCGTGACGCCGTGCGAAGCGAAGATGATATCCAGAGCCTCGTCCCAGACCACCAACTGATAATTGCCGGGCGGGACATTGGGAATGGAGAAGCTGCTGTCGGCATTGCAGGGTTGAGCGAAGATGGCTTGGCCTTCGCCGACGGCGAGGTCGTTCAGGCCCACCCAGCAGTTGGGAAAGGGGTGTCCGTTGTAGAACGGGAATTCCGGCGGACGCGAGGTGTGCAGGTTGACCACCCGACCGCTAATGGTGCTGCCGCCGGTGAGCACCGTCGTATCGTTGATCTTGTTGACGAAGCCGATGAAGACATGGTGCCCAGGCGGCCCGAATTCAGTGAAGAAGGGCGGTTCATTCGCCTTGACCCAGGCATCGATCCCTTTTGTGCCCTCGATCGTGCTTGTCTGGTGCCAGTCGGAACCGGTCGGCGGTATGGCAAAGAGGGTGTACTTGGCGGGCACCAGATTCTTGATGAGGGCCACACCGTTGGCATCGGTCTGGATGACGCCGAGCGGGTTTCCGAACGCATCCTGGGTGACCTCGCCTCCGGACTGGCCATAGGTTCCGCCTGCTTCGTAGACCTTGATCGTGAAGCCGGCCAGTCCCTGTTCTTCGGGCAGGTCGGGGGCGTTGTTGATGGGGCGGTTATCGTTGAAGACGAACACCGAAATCTGCGCGGTGGGTATCGGCGACCGATTGACGTAAACGGTTACCGCGGACTGGCCCGGCGCTATCGGAGCGCCCCCTATGGTGTAACCGGGATTGGTGGCAGCGGAATCCGGGAGTACGGAAACGAAGTAGCGCTTGCTAGGGTTCAGAGGAATGTTCGACGCATTGTCCTGGTTGCCTTTGGCCACCAGCGGCATATAACTGGTATGGAAGCCGAGCGCGAGGCTCGTTCCCGGCTCGGCGGGCACGCCCGGTTGAGAAACCTTGGTGGCGTCCTCCTCGATCAGCCAGCGGAAACTGCCTACCGGACTTCCATCGGAACCGACCACGGTGATGTCGACCGCCTGGACATCGAGATGAACGGAAAGCCCGAGCACCAAAGCAAGAAAAAGCACACAGCGCTTTGCGCTTTTGATCGACGCGTCACGACACGAAACTCGAGCGTTCATAATCCTCCTCCTTGTGAGCGCGATGTCTTTTTTTGGGGGCGAGCGCCAGCGCGACGACCCTTCGCTCGGCGTCCTTACCTGGCGTTGGAACTAGCGTACTGAAAGGAGGATGAGTAAGAACTACAGCGGATACTGTATTCGGTAGCTCGTCGATACTGTAGTCTGAATGAGCAGATAGGGTAGAGGCCGGTGCGGGAGATGCGCCAAGAGCCGAATGACAGGCGACTGCGAGGGCTAGGAACCCGAGATTCTCGTAATCCGGAAGTCAGCGGCCGGTCGTACCGGTTCGCAACGCTGAATCGTTCGATGGGGCGAGTCGCAAATCGTTCTTTGTTTGACCGGACTCGGGGCAGCTACGAGTCAGGGACTAGATCGGCGGCGAAGAACTCGAGCCCGGAAGATAAGACTCGACCAGCCTTGAAACCTCCGCGGCGCTTGCCGCATCCTTGGCCAGGAAATAATCCGCGCCGCACGCCGAGGCGGCTTCACGATACTCGACCGCGTCGTAGCTGGTCAGAATGACGATGGCGGGAGAATAAATTGTCTTTATCTTGCGGGTCAGTACGAGACCGTTTTCGCCGGGCAGCTTGATATCCATGAAAATAAGATCGGGCCGCGCGAGATCGATCGTTCTCATCGCCGATGCGCCATTTTCGGCTTCCGCGATAGCGAAGTGCGCGAACTGGTCGCACAAGAAGGCTTTAAGAGAGCGCCGAAAAGAGGCGTTGTCATCGACAATCAATATTTTGCGCACGGTCGCTGGGTTCCTTGATAAAAGCGGAAAGCATTCATTCCCTTGCGTGACGAAGAGGCATCCGGCCGAATCATCGAACACGCCGCTTACCCGGTTATTTGACCGTACACGCTCGTATTGTTTCAGGCACTAAGGATTTTTGCTTATTTGGTTCGCGCGCCCAGCCGTAGAAGATCAGCAAAAACAAAGTAGCATCGCGCCATGGAAGAAAAAAAACGAATCTGTATCGCCGAGGACCACACGATTTTGCGGGAAGGTTTACGGGTACTGTTGTCGCAAGATCCTGAGTTCGAAGTCGTCTGCGAGGTCCATGATGGCCTGGAACTCATTCGCCGCTGCCGCGACGGCATAGCGGATCTAATCTTGCTCGATCTTTCCATGCCCAGGCTGGGCGGCTTGGAAGCGATCCTGGAAATCAAGAAACGTGTATCGCAGCAGCTGAAAATCCTGGTACTCACTGTGCACGACGTCGAAGAATACATCCTCGCAGCCCTGAGATCCGGGGCAGACGGCTATGTTTTGAAGGATGCCACCCATGCGGAATTACGTATCGCGATTCGCAGCGTGTTAATGGGGAAAATTTATTTAAGTCCGAGTATTTCCGGAAAAATCATAAAAGCCTATCTGCAAATCAAAAGTACGGAAGAACCTCGGTCAACCTGGGGCAGCCTGACCCATCGGGAGCGAGAGCTCCTGAAATTGATCGGTGAAGGCCACAAGAACAAAGAAATCGCGCAATATCTGCATCTCAGCGTGAAAACCGTGGAAACCCACCGCGCGAACTTGATGAAGAAGCTGGATCTCCACAGTGCTGCGGCGCTGACCGCCTATGCGATAGAGAAAGGGCTGGTTCTGCGATAGACAACGACATGCGGGTTGCGCGGGGCGGCTTTCCAATCTGCGCCGCCATGCGGCGGTCACGAGTCTTCTACTCGGCCCAGACCGCGCGAACGATCGTGCCGATGCCGGGCGCGGAATCGATGTAGAAGGCCCCCCCGGAACCCTCGCACCGTTGGCGCATGCTAGCGAGGCCCAGGCCGCGTTGCCGTAATTCTCGTTCCACGGTCTCGCTGACGTCGAATCCCCAGCCGTTGTCGGTGACGATCAACTCGACTGCGGTGTCGATTTTTCTCAGGCGAAGGACGATCCGATCGGCTTTGGCGTGTTTCGCAACGTTGTTCAGTGCTTCCTGAATGATCCGATAGATCGCGGTTTTTAATCCGCCGGGCACATCGCTTTCCTGCAGTTCTATTTGTTTTTCGACCGTGATGCAGGCATAGATGTTCTGAAAAGTGCGGCAGTGCCAGCTCAAGGTCGCAAGAAGCCCCAGATCGTCCAGAATCGCCGGCCTCAAGTCCATCGAGATGCGCCTCACCTCGGAAATGGCCTCCTGGATGACAGGGATAACGGCTCGCAGGGACCTCTGGCCGGATGCGATCTGATTGTCTTCGAGCAGCGCGTTGACGTTGTCCAAACTGAACTTGATGGCGCTGAGGTACTGTCCCACGGTGTCGTGAAGCTCCGAGGCGATCCGCTTGCGCTCTTGCTCCTGAGCGCCGAGAAGCTTTGCGGACAAGAGTCTAAGCTCATGTTTCGACTGCCAAACGACGTCTTTCAGCCGTTTTTTCGGGGTAAGGTCGATGACGTTCCCCAGGATGGCGGGAGATCCGCGATGTGCGATCAAGATCTCGCTCCGTCTGATCCAGATCACCTTGCCATTTTTCCTGATGCCTCTCGCCTCATGCACCGGTGGTATGGCGGCCGGTTTCTGCTGGTACACAACGGCCGCTTTCTGCGAACGCCGATGATCTAACTGAAAAAGTTTCCCGGGTGACATACCGATCAGTTGATCTTTCGGATAGCCGAGGATTTTGGCCAACTTTTCGTTCGCATAGACGACTTCTCCATCCTGAACGATGTAGATGCCGACGAGCAAACAATCGTCGAAGGCATGCTTAACCGCCGCATGCGGCGACGTTTCCGTCGTCTTGCGGGTGTTGGTTATATTCCGTGGATAGTCTTTGGCGCCGAAAATTTGCCGATAGGGGTAGGGGAGGGAGCCGCCAGCGTGCTGAACCAAAAGCCCTTGATGCACGGTCTCGACCATTCGGCGAAACCATTCGACGGCCTTTTTCCTTTCGATCATCCCTGCTCTCCGCTCGAATTCATAAGATATTCTGACAATCAGCGGATTCGGCATTCCGCCAATAGCGCAGTTCCATTAACTCCGGACGACATCCTCTCCGGATCGTTCCAACTGGTGTTCTAGGCGGAATATAAACGAAACTTGGACAATCCGGCTACTCGCATCGGCCGGTCCGATGCCGTTTCCGCCGCGCCCTCCATAGTACCCTTTGCTGTTCCTTATGCTAGAACGCCTCTTCCCATGGCTTGGATAGGACCATGGCCGAATGAATGATCCCGACCATCGAATAGGTTTGCGGGAAATTGCCCCACATTTCGCCGGCCAGCGGGTCAGGGCATAGCGGATCGCCTCGGCTAGCGCCGACTTTTTCGAGACCTGTGTCAGCGTGGTGTGCAGCCAGGTCTGAAGCGCCGCGAGGAGCGGACCCGCGCGGGCTTGCCGC